>JAFSHW010000001.1 GCA_017440085.1 Clostridia bacterium | reverse complement strand
CGTGAGAACAAGGTCGATCTTCTTTTTCTTCATCAGGTTGAGGGGAATCATCGAAAACTGGGAAGATGCTCCTCCCTGAAGAAATAATACTTTGTAGTTTTCCGGAATGTTCATAATTTCACGGAGCAGGGCTTCAGCTTCGTTGATAATGCTCTCATAAACTTTAGATCGATGGCTCATCTCCATAACGGACATGCCGCTCTCCCCATAGCAAAGCATTTCACTCTGCGCTTTTTCCAAAACTGCCTCAGGCAATACTGAGGGACCTGCTGAAAAGTTATACACTCTTTTCATGAGAAATATCCTCCTGTTTAAATTTTAAAAAAATAATTTAAATTGCCAAACATTGAGAATTTAACAATTTAAATTATTATACCACCAAATAGTTATAATTGTCAAGCCCTACGGCAACAAGTTTTCAAATTCTTCAAAAACCATACACGCCAAAAGGTTGAAAACTACTTCATTTTTTTATATTTTTTCTTTTAATTTCCGTAACCTTAACTCTGTCTCTTTTTTTACGAAGCTCTGCTCTAATTCGTTTTTTATTTGCAACGAACACAACCGCCATATATCCTACCACCAAAACGAAGGCAATTATTAAAACGGTCCACACATACGGATTGGAAAAGAACTTGGAAATATAGCCGGTATATTGCCCTACAATATCCAAAGCGACATCAGTTTGAGCAAGAAGGTCCACAGCTCCGAGAAGTTTCCCTTCGTGGTAGTATTCCGCAGTTCCGATTTTCTGCCCCTTAACTATTGGAGCATCAACAGTTTCGGGAACGTTATAAACCAGCATAATATCAGAATCGGGGACACTTTGCGGCATAGAAACCTCAAGCGTTTTTTCAGAAACGGCAGTTACGTAATCTCTGTCTTTACCAAGAATAACCTCAACCTCCGTAACGGGCGCATTTACCTTAACCAAAGTTCTGAAAGCGTATTCATTCACTGAGAAAGTAAGCATATTTGCAACATCATTAAAAATAGAAGCAAAAGATTCAGAGCCAATAGCGATTGACACCAAACGCATATTTTTATTTACTGCAATGCTTGCAAGAGCAAAGCCCTGCTCTGCATTGCCTGAAATCGCAAGCCCCGTGGCTCTTTTTGAATAATAGTCGCTGTTGGAATCAATAAGCAAATTTTTTGTGTAAAGAGTTCTTGACGTCTTACCGAGAGAAACTTGAACCAAACGGCTATCAGAATAGTCCTCTATGTAATCCAGAGATAATGCGTGAGTGATAATTTTAGCAATATCTCTGACAGTAGTAAGCTGACAGGTTCCTTCGGAATAATACCCTGTGGGATTAGTAAAAATCGTACTCCTCGCACCCAATTCAACGGCACGGAGGTTCATTTTTGCAACGAATTCATTTACTGTTCCACCGAGAGTCATAGCGATAGCCACGGCGCATTCCTGAGAGTTGCTGACCAAAACGCCTTTCATCAAGTCCCGCAAAGATATAGTATGACCTGCAGCCATATTTATAGAACTTTTTTCAGGAGTGTTTTTCAACATTTCAGTAGTAATGGTAATCTCCGCTTCAAGATTTAAACCTGATTCCACCAAAAGAATGCAAGTCATCAGTCTTGGCAAAAAAGCGCAATAAACCAAATTGTCTGCATTGCGAGAATACAGCTCATAACCGTTATCCGCATTGAAAATCATAGCGTTATTTGCGTCGATTTCAAGGACGTTAGGCTCCGCTTCCGCCGCAGAGGTTGGCAAAGCGGCAAAAATAAGGATTATTATTAAAAAAAATGATATGCAGCGATTTTTTAAACTGTTAGTCATTTCACGTTTCCCTGTAATTTATTCGTTTTCAGCAGACCAAGCCGCAAAAAAACGTAAAAAGTGTATATAGAATATTATATCATAATTACGAGAAAAACGCTATACTGTTATTCTGAAATATTTGAAAATTTTCTTAGAGGAATAAGGAAAAACTGCCCCTATTCTTTAAATTCTTCCATTCTCAGCCCCAAGACGCATTCTTTACAAAGATTTTTCCCGTGGCAGGAAAGGCAAATTTCCTCGTGATTTACCGAAGCGGAAACTCTTACTATAATATTTTCGCCCCGTGATGGGCAATATCTTTGCTTAACCGTATATTCTTTTCGTTTCATTTTCGTTCTCCTCCGTCTATTAAAGTATTTACGTATGCGCGCATATCATTTGAACTTCTTATAAGATGAGCATTCTCAATAAACTCCTGCTGTTGAGCCACCGGCATTCGACCAAAGACTTTCAGAGCTTCCGTATTTTGAGCTAGAGCCATACCCAAACCCAAAGGAATATCCGAGTTTGTTAAATTTTTATCCATAAAAAATCTCCCTTCTGCCTTTTCTCGGCAACGGTAATTAAAATCAGGAATGGAGATATTTTACTCAGCGAAAAAATTATTATTCACCTTTACAAAAAAATATCATATTTTATTAGTATCCGCGGAAAAAATCAGAAAGGAAGAAAAATATGTTTTCATCCCGTTGTTTCGGCGATAATTGGTGGATTATAATCATAGCTATAGTTATTTTATTCATTATATTTAAAGATAATGATAACGATTGCTGTTGCTGTGAAAACCAAAATTCCAATTGCTGCTGTTAAAAAGTAATAAATCAAAAACTGCCCCGAAGTAAATTCAGGGCAGTTTAGTCAAAGCTTATTATATTTCCGCAATTATTACACCGTTAAGCATCATATTGTAGAGGGCAAATCGGTGCATCACGTTTCCGTCGTGAGCTTCGGTACTGAAAGATTGGGTTGCATTTTCAAGAACTACTACGTTCAATTTTTTATTATTTTGGTTAGCATACGCTTTCAACGAAAGGGCGTATTGCATAACACTTATATCAGTCATTCCGCCGCAAATAACGAAGTTTACAGCATTTTTATTTTCCGCTGTCCAACGAAGATAGGCAGGGCAGAAAAACGGATTCGTGCCGTTCTTTTCAATAACCGTAGCTCCGGGTAAAAACCTTTCCAATTCATCAATAACCGCACACTCCTCTTTGGTGGTGCAATGCTCCGGGAAAGTTTTAAATTCTGAGCTTTGGAAATTATGAGTATCGTAAATAAAAAGACGTCTGCTATGAAGGAAATATTCATTAAGCTGAATCAGCTTTGGAATTTTTGCAACGGCAGCAGGGGACGAAAAATATCCGTCCTTAAAATAACCGTTTACAGTATTCATATTCACAACCACGGTCCTTGCAGGGTCCAGTGGAATTTTGCGAATATTCGTTGTCATTTCGTCAAGAATTTTATCAGCACTTCTTGAAAATAAAGCCATTTCAATATCCTTTCACAGTGGCAAATCACATTTTCTGAATCTTTTCGATATAAGAATTTCGATCTTTTTGAGCGAAAACCGCAGAGCCTAAAACAGCCACGTCAACGCCGCTTTCAACTGTTTTCTCTAAGGTTTCGTCATTTATCCCCCCATCAGCCTGAACGAGAACATTCAAACTTCTGCGTGAAATTTCCTCTTTCAAGATTTTAACCTTTTCAAGGCATTGAGGAATCATTTTTTGACCGCCAAAACCGGGCTCAACTGTCATTACCAAAACCATATAAAGCTTATCAAGGTAAGGAAAAAGTTCTTCCGCAGGAGTGTTTGGCTTTACAGAAATTGAGGGCTTCACGCCAAGCTCCGTAATCATATCAATTACTTTTCCGCAATCTTCAACAGCTTCCACGTGGAAAGTGATAATATCCGCACCTGCTTTTGCAAATTGGGGAATATATTTTTCGGGGTCGCTTATCATCAAATGGCAGTCGAGAATCATATCAGTTGCCTTTCTGATACTCTGAACAACGGGAATACCGATTGAAATATTGGGTACGAAGTGACCGTCCATAACGTCAAGGTGCAGCATATCCGCAGAGCTTACCGTTTTAATTTCGTTTTTAATATCTGCAAAATCGCAGGACAAAAGTGATGGTGCAACAAGCATAATTTTTCTCCTTATTTACTCTTTAATTCTGATTATCGTTTTCTTTTCCGTATCAACAACCACGCCGCAGACAACTCCAACACCGTCGATATGCTCAAAATTAGTGTTCATTCCCGTAGTGAAGCGTCTAATTGAGCATTCTGGTTTAGCGCCCAACACGGAATCCTGAACACCCGTCATACCAACATCAGTTATATACGCAGTACCTTTAGGCATTATGCGTTCATCAGCAGTTTCAACGTGGGTATGAGTTCCGAAAATACCGTCAACACGTCCGTCAAGATAGTAAGCCATTGCCTTTTTCTCGCTGGTGGCCTCTGCGTGGAAATCAACGAAAATGAAGTCACATTCGTCTTTAACTATATTGATTATTCTGTCAGCCGCAGAAAAGGGATTTTCGCAAGGGTCCATTCCAACTTGCCCCATCAGATTTATAAAACAAACCTTTCCTCTGCAGCAATTCTGAATTGTGTGCCCGGAACCTGAAGCAGACGGAGGAAAATTTGCAGGTCGAATAATAAATTCATTATCCTCAAGGAAAGTTGCAATCTTGCGCTGCCTGAAAGCGTGGTTACCTAAGGTTATTACGTCAACTCCAAGGTAGTGCAAATCCTCAGCCTCGCTGGGTGTAATTCCGTTGTAGGGGTTCATATTTTCGCCGTTAGCGGCTACGAAATCAATATTATATTTTTTAATAAGACCGTCAATGTTTCTGCGGACAGCCTCCGCCCCCGGAACACCGACGATGTCTCCCATAAATAGAAGTCTCAATGTAATTCTCCGATAAATTATTTTACGCTTTTCCCATAAAAAAGCTACACTATAATTATACCATTAAAGTGCGTTTTTTGTCAATAGGCAGTAAGTTTTATTATTGTAAATAAAGTAAGAACAAATAAAAAAGTTCCCCTGACAGACGCGAAAATCTGTGGGGGATTACCTTTATTTAATTATACTGCTATTTATTCCTTTGCGTAGAAAGTTGAATCTGTTTGGGTCTAATCTAACCGTTTTCACCTGGAGTCAGTTGGTCCGCGTAAACGTCAACGATTATTGTATCACCCACCAACAAATCGGAAAGCTCAATATAAAAAAGCTCCTCCGTATCGTAATCAACGTAAATGAGTTTTTTATCTTCACTCAAATTTTTACAGTCAATGGCAGATTTTTCTTCAAAGTAATTATCACCGTCATCGCAATCTTTGACGTAAATTACAGCATTTTCCTCATCTATGCCAACTATTTCAGCCTTCAGACCCATATACATAACTCTGTTTTCATCGTTATCGTTATTGTCAACGACATTTTGATTGCAAGCCATAAGCCCTAATACGCAAAATAATACTAAAACTAACGGTGTAAACTTTTTCATATAATTCATCTCCTTTGTTTTAATTTTTATTCGTTACCGAGAAAATCTTCTTTACCCAAAATATTCACGTATTCCGGGTCATAGTAATCGTTATAGGTTGCCCAAAGTGAGCCGTCGGATTTTTGGACGAGAATATTCCACGAATCAGAGCTTGCATAAAAATCAACGACATCGGTAAAAGATTCTGCCTGTTTAATCATGCTATCAATTTCCTGGTAGTATTTTTTCTCGAAAGAATCAATATCTGAAGATTCTAAATCCATACCTTTTCCAGGATAATCACCAAAACGTAATTTCCCGTCAGAGGTAAGTGCGATTGTAATAAAATTAGTTGTAGCATATTCGTCTGCAATATCAACCATAACGACATTTTCTGCGATAAAATCGGTTCCGACTGAAAGAATTTTGCCATCAGAGGTTAAAGCAAGAACCATCTCCCTACAAACATCTATATCAACTATATTTTCCCACTCCGAAACTTCAGGATAGTATTCACAAAAAACCGTTCCATCTCCTTTTAAGATAACAGAATATAATTTTCCATCCATATAAGAAGAAAAAGTTTCTTTAACTTCAGGGTCCGTTTCATAAGTTAAGAGTTCAAGTCTATCCTTTTTTTGAGTTTGTCCATGAGTTTTGATAAATTCTTCATAAGAAGGATAATTCTGAGCTTTAGACGAATCAGGTTCCTCATCAATTCTATATAATGTTCCGTCATTTGCATAGATATAAACCATCATTGGGTAATTATCATAACTCGTATCCCAAACAACTTTCTTTATTCCGCAGGAATTATTTAATTGTTCAAGAATATCAGCCGTAGGATAAGTTAAAGTGCGGTAATCTGTTTCCCAAAGGTCTTCCACGTTACCGTTACTGCACCTTACAAACCTTTCAGCATACAAATAAACGGCATCGTCAATTTTATCAGCATTGGCTTTTATAGTATCATACTGAGATATTTTATTGGAAAGAATCAAAACTTTACCGTCTTTAATGGCATAAGTATTACTGAAGAAAGTTTTATTCTCTCTATCGTCATAATTTTGGACGTTCAGAGTGTTTTTCTCCACATTATCCTCAACGGGCAAGTCGGGAGTATTTGGTTCTTCCGGGTTTTCCGATGGGATATTTGAATTGCAAGCGCTTAAAATTAACAATGATGAAATAGCTAAGATGAAAAGGGATTTAAGTTTTTTCATAAGAATTACCACCTTTCTGATTACATTATATCATACTTGGAAGTTATTGTCAATCAACTAAAATTTGCAAAAAGAAAAGACCGAGAATTTCGGTCTTTTCGGTATTCTGAACAAGTTATATTCTCTTGCCGTAAACAAGGCGTTTTTCTTGGTAAAAATCTTCAAAGGTATCGTTTTCCAAATGGAAACGAATATCTTCCATAAGCTTATTATAGAAGCGAAGATTATGCATAACGGCAAGGCGCATACCAAGCATCTCCCCTGCCTTGAAGAGGTGGCGCAAATACGCCTTTGTGTGGTTTTGGCAAAGGGGGCAGTCGCACTCTTCATCAAGGGGTGTGAAGTCCTGTGCGTACTTTTCGTTCATAATGTTTATAATTCCCTTGCTTGTAAAGAGGTGACCGTGGCGCGCGTTTCTGCTGGGCATTACGCAGTCGAAGAAGTCAACGCCTCTGTGAACTGCTTCCAAAATATTAACGGGAGTACCAACGCCCATAAGATAGCGAACCTTATTTTCGGGCATAAAAGGCTCGACAGCTTCGATTATTCGGTACATTTCCTCTGCGGATTCACCAACCGCAAGTCCGCCGATAGCATAGCCGTCAAGACCGAGGGAAGCAATATCACGCATATGACGGGCACGAAGGTCTTCGTAAGTACTGCCCTGGTTTATGCCGAAAAGGAGCTGATTGGGGTTAACAGCCTCGCCTGAAGCGTTCAATTTTGCCATTTCGTTTTGGCAGCGAACAAGCCAGCGGTAAGTTCTTTCGATAGAACGGCGAGTATATTCGTATTCAGCAGGATTTTCGATGCACTCGTCAAAAGCCATAGCAATGGTTGAGCCGAGATTTGACTGAATTTGCATACTTTCTTCAGGACCCATAAAGATTTTTCTTCCGTCAATATGAGAATTGAAGGTTACCCCTTCTTCTTTGATTTTGCGAAGTCCTGCAAGAGAAAACACCTGAAAGCCGCCGCTGTCCGTCAAGGTGGGGTGCTTCCAACCGGTGAAGCCCTGAAGTCCGCCCGCATTGTGCACAAGCTTATCCCCGGGGCGAAGATGTAAATGGTAAGTGTTGCAAAGCATAATCTGGCAGCCAACGGATTCAAGGTCAAAAGCAGAAACGCCGCCCTTAATTGCCGCTGCTGTGGCAACATTCATAAAAAGAGGAGTCTTTACAGCTCCGTGAACGGTTTCGAACTTACCGAGACGGGCATTGCCCTGTTTTTTTATAAGTGTAAACATAAAACTGATTTCCTATTCATTATTTTTAATGACGTCAACGTACGCCGTTTTGTAATTGGTGTAAATAACCATGCCGGGCTTTGCACCGGAAGGCTTTTTAACGTATCTGACCTCAGTATAATCCACCGCTACCTTTTTACCGTCGGCTTTGCTGTTAGTCGCCGCAAGAATTGCAGCTTCCGTAAGGGTAGAATCGGGAACAGTCTCCCCTTCTGCAAAAACAACAACGTGGGAACCGGGGTAATTTTTAACGTGGAACCAAATATCCTGTTTATCCGCAAATTTCAAAGTCAGATAGTCGTTTTGAATGTTATTTTTTCCGTAATATATAGTAAACCCGTCAGAAGACGTAGTTTTTTCAAGCTTAACGGGAGCTTGTTTTTTCGGTTTTTTACCGTTATTTTTCTGTTTGCGAAGCTTACTTTTTAAATATCCGCTTTGCATAAGCTCGTTTCTGACCTCGTCTGCGTCTTCTCTGTTTTTAACTCGAACCAGTTCTTCAAAAACGCTGTCGATATATTTTAGCTCTTCTTCCGCTTCCAGAATCTGCTCCGCAAGAATAATTTTGGCACTTTGAGCCTTTTTATATTTTTTATAATACTGCTGTGCATTCTGGGCGGGAGTCAGCTGAATATTTAAAGGAACTTCTTTGATTTCAGGCGGGTCCACGCTGTAATCTGTAAGCTGAGCTTTTGTCATTCCCTGCTTCAGTTTATAGATTTCAGAGGTTATCATATCGCCGTAAGTCTTGAAAATAAAGGCTTTTTCGCTTTCTTCAAGTTCTATGCTCTGAGATTGAATCTTCTTCTGCAGACGTGTCTGAGCGTTAGCAAGAACCTTGAAAATATCTGCAGTTATGCGTTTTGTATGCTCAGCTTCGTCCTTTTCAACGTAGAATTTATCCAGTGCCTTCGAGCAGGATTCAGCCTCAACCACTGGATATGAAGCCCCATACTGTCGAATTGGGAAGCAGTAAAATTCCCCTGCTTTAGGAACAACGCAAGGTTTATATTGACTTTCAGCAAGCTCTTTTTGGAATTTCTTTAAAACGCAAACAAGCTCTTCCTGCTGCGCCTCCGTAAAATTGCAAAGGGGCAAATTGGTATCACCCGTAGCAAGGAAAGTAAGCTCTCTTACCAAAAGGGGTGAAAAGCCTTGATATTTACCTAAAAGATACTTATCTGCCCTTTGCTCAGAAGTGAAATCTACACAAAAATCCGTTTCCTCAAGAATTGATTTTTTATCCTGCTCCGGGGGCAATTTATAATAAATTCCCGGTAAAATCTGCCTTTTGGTGGAAGTGGTATAGTCTACTTGCTTTATAGCGTCGTGAATAAGATAGTCACTATCAGTCAAAATGATATTGCTGAATCTGCCCATTATTTCAATAATAAGCTTTTTCTGAGTTATATCAAACATTTCCGTAGTGCATTCAAAGGTAATTTCAACCATACGCTCAAAACCCTTTTGCTCAATGGAAATAATCTTGGACGGCATAAGGTATTTGCGAAGAAGCATACAGAAATTGGGGGCAAACGCAGGGTTTTCCTTGGTTGCCTCCGTAAGATGTATTCTTGAAGAAGATGGATTGGCAGACAAAAACAGCTTGAAATTAGCATTATTTCTTATATTCAAAACTATTTCGTCCTTTTCAGGCTGAAGAATTTTATCAACCTTGCCTCCAACCAAAGCGTCTGAAAGCTCCTTGGTCAGAGCGTGAATCATTATACCGTCAGATGGCATATTTTCTCCTAATTATAATTAAACTTTTTCAGTATATTTGCAATTAAAAATTTCTACGGTTACATCATTGAGGGTAGATAAAATATAATCTTTCAAATGCACCAAAACCACGTTTTCAGTATGGTAATGGCCTGCAACCACAAGATTCATACCCATTTCAATCGCTTCGTAAAATTGATTATATTTGGCTTCGCCGGTAACGAGGGTATCAGCACCTGCTTTTTTAGCATCAGCCAAAGCACCTCCACCTGAACCGCCTACTACGCAAACGTTTTTAACAGGTGTTTTTCCTGAAAATTCAACACCGTCAGCACCGAGGGATTCTTTTACGTGAAGAGCAAAAGATCGAACATCAGTTAACGGAACTCTTCCAATGCGACCAAGTCCGTTTTCTTCGAGGTCTTCACTTGCAACGGATTGAATATCTTCCAGTCCAAGCTTCATTGCAAGAGCATCGTTTACACCGCCCTCTGCTTTATCCAGATTGGTGTGGGCTGAGATTACGGAAATCCCGTTTTTAATAAGATTATAAACAACGGAATCGTCAGGAATCTTTTTCATTGGGTTAAATATTACAGGATGATGGGAAACGATAAGCTCCGCACCCAAATCTGCGGCTTTCTGAACAGCCTCAGCGGTTACGTCAAGAGTCAAAAGAATTTTATTTACAGTTTTATCCTTTCCGCCAACGAGAAGCCCCGTGTTATCAAAGCCCATTGAAGTTTCAAAAGGCGCCAAAACGTCAAGAAAATACAAAACGTCATTCACTTTTGCCATATACTTATTTCCCTCCGCAGTTCAAATTAACCGATTAAATCTTTTAATTTATCTCTTCATAAATTATTTTAAGCAGGTCAAGCTCATTTTCGGCAGAAGTAATTTCTTCCGTTTTCGGAGTTGTTGACCTTTTTAGCCCATCAAGAACTTTAGTTACTTTTTTAATATTTTTCATAATATAAGCCCTGCCGTCCTCCGACTTCTTAGAACAAAAAGCAGGTGACGCAATAAGGTCTTTCAAACTGAAGCTTTCAGTTATACCCTTTTGAGCAGTTATAACCACGTAAACGTGTCCAGGTTCGGAAATACCCGTTTCGTCGGTGATTTTATATCCGTGAGTATAAAGATATTTACGCAAAGTCTGCTCCTCCGTCATAGGTTGGAGCACCAATTTTGCATTTTCCGGTGGGCTGTTGGCGTCGATGATTGAAGCAATGGTTTCTCCGCCCATTCCAGCAATAACCAAGGCATCGTAGTCCCGGGGAACATTTTCCAAGCCGTTGCAAAGAATAGTTTCGCACTTATGAGAAAGTCCTTTTTCTTTGATAAACTCCTCTGCCCTTGAAAGTGGACCCTCGTTTATATCGGAAGCATAGGCCTTATTGCAAAGCCCCTCTTCAAGCATATAAACGGGAATATACCCGTGGTCGGTGCCAACGTCTGCAAGAATATTGCATTTCCCCACAGCGTCGGAAACGGTTTTAAGTCTTGGTGAAAGTTTCATTAGTCAGCGTTAAGAGCAATGAGAAGCTCGTCAACATCAATGCCGTGAACAATACAAGCCTCTTCGATAGTTTCATTTCTTGCAACTGCGCAGCCTACGCAATGCATACCGAAGTCCATAAGAATTTCAGCGGCGTTGGGGCAAATCTTTAAAATATCTCCAATAAGCATATCCTGTGTGATTTCAGGTCTTTCCATAATAGTTTTTTCTCCTTAAATAAGTTTTGAGAGTCTTTCGTTTACGTCTCGTTTAAAATTATCAATATATTTATTTATAAATTCCGCAATATCAAGGCTTTCGTCTTCAATAAGCGGTGTCATATCAATAGCGTACATAAGGCTTTCTGCATTATCCGTGCCGTGGGATTCAAAATACGTAGCGTTAGCCCTTCTTCTGCCTTGAACTGCCAGGTCATACCTCTTTCCGCCTGCAATCTGGGAATCGAAAAGGGAAATCAAAGCAGTTGAAATGTTCGGGTGGCGGCTTACGTCAAAAACAGTTTTTTCCGCATCATTTACCCAATCAAGGCTTCTCCAAACCTCACAACCGTAAAGTTTTTCAGGGCGGAGATCCTTGGGTAAACCTCGTATAGCAGAAATCAACTTGATAGCAACGGCAACGTGAGTATCGTGTTTATCGGCTAGATTATGCGTAAATACAGTCTTAGGCCTTGCAGCTATAAGAATTTTTTTCAAATCCTCTACTGTTTCTGTATTTTCAGAGGCTTTAACCTCTTTGCTGGTATAATTCAAAAGTGAAAGAGAACCATATTCCCCTATGAAAGCTGCCTTTTTCTGCTCAAGGCGGCGAACGGCCATCATTTCTTCGTCAGAATAGTCTGCGTATAATCCTGTTCTTGGGCTTCCTGCGCCGTCAGTTACAACCACAGCTGAAAACCATTTATCCTTTTTGCCGAAGCAATCAAGAATACCTGCCCAACACATAAGCTCAATATCATCTTGATGGGCGGAAACCCCCATACAAGTGGTGCGAGCCAATGCCTCAGCATCGGAAGCACCGTCGTATGCGTAAATTTCCGCCTTTTTGTTAAGATTCAAAGAACTCATTTTGTAATAGTAACCTTGTTAAGGCCTCTGGGCGCATCGGGATTTCTGCCCTTAACTTCTGCAAGATTGCAAGCGAAAAGCTGAGCAAAAGTTGCATAATAGAACGCAGAAATCATATCTTCTTTATCTGCAAAGGGAAGCAAGAAACCTACGTCGCCTTCAGCAATAAGGTCTTCATCGTCAGTTACCATAAGAATATCAGCACCTACAGACTGAAGCTTTTTAATCATTTCCATAGAATCGTTTGCAACGGGACCTGCAGGCATATACATAATCACAGCCATACCCTCGTCAACCATTGCGAAAGGTCCGTGGTGGAAATCTGAAATTGGGTAACCCTTTGCAAGAACGTAGTTAGTTTCCTGAATTTTAAGAGCACCTTCAAGTGCAAGAGGATAATTCATACCTCTTGAGAGAATGAAAGCTTCTTTCATAAATCTGTAACGGGAAGCAATAACTGCGATTTCTTCATTGCGGAGAAGAATCTGGCAAATTTTTTCGGGAACTTTATCAAGCTTTGCAAGAAGATCCTTTCTGCCTGCCCATTTTGCAACTATATATGCGATAGTATAAATCTGAGAAGAGAAAGTTTTCGTTGCGGCAACACTCTTTTCTTCACCTACGTTGAGGAAGAAGTTATAATCGCCAACAAGAGCAAGAGGTGAAGTGTTATCGTTGGTGATAGTGACAACGATGGCTCCGGATTTTTTAGCCATTTCAGCATATTCGATAACGTCAGCAGCCTTACCTGACTGAGAAATAGCCAAAACCAAAGAATCGGAAAGGTCCAAAGAACCGCCGTAACGTGTAACAACAGACATTGCTGCCAATGAAACGGGAATGCCAACAAAGCTTTCAATAATATATTTGCCATACATACCTGCGTGGTCAGACGTACCTCTTGCGGCAACGATAACATTTCTGATTTTTGTAGACTGAAGCTTTTCAGTCAATTCATCTAAAAGCTTTTCGTTTGTCTTGAAGCAGGTTTTAAGAGCCTCAGGTACTTCAAATATTTCTTTTTCCATCAATGTCATAGTAAATCTCTCCCTTAATATGTTCAATATATTAATGTTATTTTTTAACGATTGTAACAATTATAACTATAAGCAAAATAACTATCATTCCAATTGCCGCCGCAACGACACCGTTAATAATAGTATCCCACACGTCGAACTCTTCAGCAGGGTCATCAATAGGGTCAGTAACCGTTGGTGAGTGAGGTTCAATGCCGTAAGTTTGAATTGTCTGAAGCTCAACTGCAGACAAAGCCTTCTCTGAAATATAAATTTCATCAACTGAACCTTTAAACAAGGAACCACCCTTTATGCCGCTTTTGCCAACGTAGTTATAATTTGATTTAATGCTTGCGGGAACTAAAGAAGTTTCTGCGGAATCAACTTCGGCGCCGTCAATATAAAGCCTTGCAACACCGTTTTTAATGGTAACTGAAACTCTTACCCATTTATTCGTAACGTTATGATTTGAATTTAGCTCAAGCTGAGAAGTACCGTCACTCATAACGAACTTCATACCGTCCGTTCCATTACCCATATCAAGGTACATATATGCCGTTGGAGCAGAAACGGAGCTTTCTTTTCTTGAAAAATCAAAGAGTCTGTGGTTAGAGCCTGTTGTGCTTCCTGCCCATTTATAAGCAATACTTATCGTAAGTTCTTCAGCATTATCGAGAATGCCCAATGGATAACGAACGTAGGAGCTCATACCGTCAAGAGCAAGACCGTAATTTATATGCCCCTGAGCAAGAGATGCGTTTCTGATAAGCGCCAGCACAGAGTCGTTATAGTCAGCACCAATTAAGGCAGTATCGTCAAAAGTCGTACCTACGAATTTGTTGATGGTAGCAGTTTCGTAAACGCCGTCTTCCAGCTCGTCCGTAGCATCAGGTCTGAGGTCAATTTCCGTCTGCGTATTTTCGTTGTTGTTTTCTTCGGATTCGTCTGGATTAGGGTCTGCAAGGACTTCCGTAACGAATCTTTCAACTCCGTAATGCTCAATTCTTCTTATGTCAGCAGCCTCAAGAACCCTTGAAGCGATATAAATATCGTCAACGTAATATCTGCTGTCGTCAGTTTCCACTGAACCTGTTAATATTTTAAGTTCCGTAAGATCAAGGTCTGAAAGGGAAACACCCGTTTCAAACGTATTGGTTCTGACACCGTTTACGTAAACGTTAATAACGCCTTTTGAGCTGAAAGTAAAGGCGTAATGCGCCCATTTCTTATTTACACCCGTCAAGGAAGCTTTCGTAAGACTGTAAGTTTTTTCAGGGGTAAGATCAACGTAAGTGGGGTCAATTCCATAATACTTTTCAGTATCAAGAATTATGGAAGAAATACTCTGTCCCGTAGAATCTGTTTTAAATGGTGAAAATACAAGCGCGCCTTTGCCTGTAAATTCAAATAAATTCATATCAGAAAGTTTATAGCTTTCTGAAGATTTATCTGTTTCGCGGTAAACCTTCATCGCAATGGTAAATTCACTTGCATCAAACAAAAGACCTTGGTCAAGGGTTATGTAAGATTTTGGAAAAACAGATGCGCGTCTTGTCAAAGCTCTTTCGCCGCCACCAAGCTGGTCTCCGACTTTTACCAAAGTTGATGAAAAACTATCGATATTTGCATTAACGTTCTTGTTTAAATCTCGTGAAGCGTTAAAGGAATCATCAAAAGTATATGCAAGCCAAGTGAAGTTTGTCGCCGTAAGTCCTTCAGGGAAAGTCCAGGTCTCGGGAGTAGTTGGGTCAACGGGAATAGAAGGGTCCACACCTGGGTCAACAGGGTCGATTATTGGGTCATCAGGGCGAACACCTTCCAAATCAACGCCTCTGTAAAGCATAAATGTCTGAAGCGAAATATTTCTCATCAAACTAATATCGCTGTCGGGCAAAGCGGTGCTTGCAACGTACAGGTCGTCAATATGCATATCCGTGAAGTAAGAAAAGCTTCCCTTAATGCGAGAAATATCAACTGTCGTATAGGTTTCGCTCATTTTTTGACCATTATAATAAACGGTCAAAACGTTACTGCCGAAGTAATTGGTTTTAAAAGTAAAAGCGATATGTGCCCAATCGTTACTTTTTGCGGTAAAAGAAACTGAAGCAGTTTCAGAGCCATCGTAAATATTTACGTGGAAGGAGCCTAAAACTGTGGTATCCAAAGAAATGTGGGGGTAGGAATCGGTTTCGGTGCCTGCATAAAAAATTCTTTGGGTAAAACCAATATTTTTATCAAGTTTGAGCCAAAATGCAACTGTAAGGTCTTGAACTTCCGTAAACATCTGCGAATCCATTTGAAAAAATGAAGATACGCCGTAGCCCGAATGCCCCTCTTCCGCTGTAAGTGGGTCAAAGCTATATTCAACCAAGGAATGCTTACCGCTCATATCCCATTTAAGATTGACTGTATCGTTAAAATCGTAACCCGATTCGTAATACACAGCCGCACTTGAAGGAAATGTCGGCAACAGCCCCACCGCCAACACTAAAGCGGCGGTGAAGCTCATTATTTTTTTAAAAGTGTTTTTTAAATTCATACTAAAATACCTTTTCATCAGTTCAGAAACAGAGACGTGCCCTGCGAATATTCTTCAAAGGAGCTGAATCCTCTCTTTCAATCCGAAAATATGAAATAAATCAAGGGAATATTATGGGAAGATCGGGAATTACCCAGGTTTGGCCTTCCTCTTCTTGGGGTGCTACCATTTCTTCCGTATAACCCTCAAGTAAGACTTTATGCTCTTGGTAAACGTGTTTAGCCAACTCAAGCATCTGTTCAGGTGTAAGGCCTTCCATTACGATCGTTTTAGTATCATAAACGTGTTTAGCCAGCTCAAGATACTGCTCGGGAGTGATATTTTCCATTACAGTTTCCGTGGTGTCGTAAACGTGTTTTACGATTTCTACAAATTGTTCTTCCGAAAGACCTTCAATAAGAGTCTGAGTCAAATCGTAAACCTGAATAGCAACTTCAAGGAATTGCTCTTCAAGGCGTTGTGTTTCAAGCTCTTCGGGAGTAATAAGGTCTTCGGGGAAGATTATATCTTCAATTCTTGAAGAATCGTCTGTATGAGTGAACTTATAAGTGTAATAATGCGGAGTTGCACTTGCGGTATGAGTCTGGCAGATGCAGTTTGCATATTTACTCTTGGAAGTCTGCGGCAAACAAGGATATTCACCTTCGGGAATCATATAAGTGTAAGCGGGCAAAACGCTACTGTTATACAGGATTTGATTACTGTCAAGAGGCGGGCAAACATACTCTGCGTCCTTTATTTTAACGTACATATTTTCATAGCTTCGCGCAACGTCAATAAAGGTTGCAAGATATGCCGAAGGACAGTTTTCGTGAGCTATCTGACCGGATTCTGAGCAAACGTAAAGCTGATGATGAACGTCACAAGTTTCCGTGGGCTGAGTTCCGTTTTTAAACAAACCTGTTCTAACTCTCGAACCTCTTGGGTCAGTGCTGCAGTAAGGTCCAGGAGCCTTTCCACTGATATTACAGTAAGTTGCTGTGACTATACCGTCTGGCTGAACGAATTCGCCCTCTGTAATGCCTTTAATACTGTGAACTTGAAGCATTACATCGTGCCACATCTGAATGTGGTGAGTATTTTCGTTTGACTGAGGAATATCGTATCCCCACCAAATACCTGCAAGATAATAAGGAGTATATCCAATAAACCAGCGGTCCTTAAAGCTTGAAGTGGTACCGGACTTCCCTGCCGTAGCAATAGGTGAAAGGTTTGCAACGTCACTGGAGCTTCCGTTAGAAACGGCTTTCATAAGAATATCCGTCATAATATATGAGGTCTGAGGCGTAAATACAATTGACCTGTCCACATCGTTTTCAAGAATCACTTTACCGTCAAAGGTTTCAATTCTGGTTACGCATCTTGGCGCCGAATAGCTACCCTGATTAGCATAAACCGTATATGCCGCCGTAAGCTCCTGCAAAGTAACACCGTAAGTCAATGAGCCAACAGACAAAGGCGCAAGGTTTTTATCCGCGTCAACCAAAGATTCCAGGCGCATCATATTCTTAGCAAAATTAAAGCTTTCTTCAACACCAATCATCTGCAAAACTTTTACTGCAGGAGTGTTGTAAGAGTTATGAAGTGCAGCCTTCACGTCAAGGATACCGTTATATTTTCTATCGTAGTTCACGGGCCAAGAGGTATAAGAGGTGTAAATCAAGCCTTCAAGGTCGTAATCTTCTTTAGAAACCTTATTTTCTTTAGGTTCAACGTAAAGAGGAGAATCATCAATTGCCGAAGCGGCAGTTATTATATTATTTTCAATAGCATAACCGTAAACGGAAATCGGTTTAATGGCAGAACCCGGCTGACGAACAGTTTGAGAAACACGGTTCAAGGTAAGTGACCCAGTTTTTTCGCCACGGCCGCCAATAATACCCAGAATATTACCCGTTGAAGGGTCAATAATTTCCATTGCTATTTCTGCCTTAATTTCAGCATCTTTATCAATGTAGTTTTCCTCGTTGGAGAAATACGTCTCCATAATCTGCTGAATTTCAGGGTCAATAGTAGTGTAAATTCTAAGACCTGCTGTATAAATATAATTTATTGCACCGGAACGAGTGAAACCTTTTTGTTCCATAAGCTCGTTAATTGTCCATTCAAAAACAAGGTCTGTAAAATACGAACGAACAGAACTGTTTGAGGATGTTGAACTTGAAGCATTTCTATCGCGAAGAATAAGAGGTTCATTTACAGCAGCTCTATATTCTTCCTCACTAATATACTCCTGATCCCAAGCGTTCCAAAGAGCAATGGTTCGCCTTTCATAGTTTGAATCAGGGTTAATATAAGGGTCAAAAACAGAAGGATTATTAGTAATGGAAAGAATTGCGGCGCATTCGCTCATCGTCAGATCTGAAACGTCCTTATCGAAATAATACTTCGCCGCAGTATACATACCGTCGCACCCGTTTCCGAAATGGGCAATATTCAGATAATACTCTAGTATTTGGTCTTTATCATATTTTCTCTCAATATAGAACGCACGAAGAATTTCCTTGAATTTACGAACGATACCTGCCCAACCGTCAGTTTCTTTATCTTGCGTAATATTCTTAATTACCTGCTGAGTTAAAGTTGAACCGCCACCGCCGTCACCGACGCCGTCGCCACCCTTGATCTTATTTAACACGTATTGAATTGTGGCTGATACTGTACGAATTGGGTCAAAACCCATATGGTCATAGAAACGCTTATCTTCTACTGCAACGGTAATATCAAGCAAATGCTGAGGCATTTCGTTAATTGAAAGCCATACACGGTTTTCTGAGCTGTGAAGTTCTTCATAAACAACAAGTTCGCCTTCAGAATTATAAGCTAATATTTGCGAAGTAGAAGCAATTTCAAGATTTGCTAACGTTGCATCAAGCTCAGGGTCAGTAAATGAATACAAAAGCGTTACGCCTGCGCCCAAAATTAAAACGCCTATCATTCCGGCTGTCAACGCCCAGAAGAAAAAGAACGACCAAAGTCCACCTAAAAATCTGACGAATAGGGGTCTCTTTTTTCTGTACTTACCGGGATTACGCTCCCAAAGGGGTTTAAATTCACCGGAAGAAGATTTCTTCAATTTAGCTTCAGAGGCTTCCGCATTTTCAACCGCCGGTTTTTCAGTAGTTAATTCTTCTTTTTTGATGACAGTAGTTGCGCCAGAAATTTCGGGAGTAGTTTCAGATTCAGAAGATTCCGTTTTTGCATTTTCAGAAGCTTCAGCAGCGGCATCAACAGGAGCTTCATATTTTGGAGTTTCGATTTCATACTTTGCACTGTCAATGCTGTATTTGTTTTCAGAATTTACGTCAGCAAAACGTTCCTCATCATTGCTCATTGCATTTTCAGCAAGATATGATGAAGTATTTCTGCGCATAGTTTCCTTTTTTACACTTTTATTGGTTGTTTTGAATTTTCGTCCGTTGATGTAGGTAAAAAAGTTATCTAACCAGTCGAGATTATTTTTCTTTGAGTGCTTGTTAGTCCTTCTCAAGGTTACGCCTCCGGTTATAAATAATTAAAAATATAAATAAATGCTATTACTCTATTGTACCATATCTATTATACTCTATTTTTTATGATTTTTCAAGCCTTTTTTGTAAATATCATAAAAGTTACATTATTTCCTAAATTTAGAGCCATTTGAGCCGCAATTTCGGAGTAAAAAAACGGATATTTACCCAAAAGAGAGTAAATATCCGCATATGCTAAAAGAGCCGCACCCTTTTGGGTACGGCTCAAATAGTAAACTATCTTGTTTTCATACCGTCAGACTAAGTCTTCCGATAAAGGAGGAAAACAAATTAGTCGTCGCAAGTTTCAACGTTTTTAACTGCAAGGTCAGCTTTAGCAATGTAAGCGTTAGCGATGAGTTCGATAAGAGCGTCATCGTCAGCAACTTCATTGATACCAGCTTCGAGAGCTGCAACTGCTGCTTCGAATGCTGCTACAGATTCAGCTGTGTAGCCGTCTGTTACAACTGCTTTGAGTTCAGCAAGTTTTGCAACTGCTGCTTCGTATGTCTTGGAGAATTCGGGTTCAGAAGCTACGAGTGCTTCGTAAGCTGCGAGAACAGAGTTAGCTGCTGCTGCATATTCGGAAGCTTTGAGATCTTCGTTAGCTGCAACTGCTGTAGCTGCTTCGTAAGCTGCTACGAATGCTGCATAAGCAGATTCGGAACCGTTAACGTCTTCAACAAGACCAGCTGTGTAAGTAAGGAATGCAACGAGGTCATCAGCGAATGTGAGTTCTTCGTTTACCTTATCCATAGCTGTTTCAACTTTAGCTACTTCTTTGGAGATATCGTAGCTAATGTAAGATGTGTTGTATTTGAGATCAACAATGAATGCTTTAGCTGCGTCGATAGCTGCTTTAAGAGCTTCTACTGCTGCAACTTTTTCTTCAGTGTCGAGTTCGTCAGCTTTAGCGAGGAGAGCTGTAGCATCAGCGATAGCTGCTTCGAGGTCAGCTGCTGTAGCGCCAGTTTCTTCTTTAGCTACTTCGTTGAGAGCTGCAACTGCTGCTTCAAGAGCGTCAATTGTTTCAGCGATTTCAACTGTGCAAACTCTAGCATCATACTGATCTTTGATAGCTTTAGCGTATGCTTTTTCGTAAGCTGCCCAAGCTGCTTTACCAGCTTCTGTATCAACTGCATAGTCGTACATAGATTTGCCGGAAGCTGCTTCGATAGCGGGTTCAAGTTCAGCTGCTTTGAATGCTGCAACTGCTGCAACTGTGTGTTCGTCTGCGTTATCAACTACTTCGTCGATAGCATCGATGAGTTTAAGAACGTAAGAAAGTGTTACGTCATAATCAGCAGGAATTGCGCCGAGAGCTACAACATCATTTCTGCAGTCAGAAACAATGCCGAGTGTTCTGCAGTAGTAGTCATAAACCCAAGTGAGGTAAGAACCATAAGAATCTACACCGGAGCAACCGTTTTTAGTAAATGAACCAGTGTAAGAAGGATACTGACCGTTTGTCAATGCACTCAAGTTTCTAACATCAGCAGAGTCTTTAAGGTTACAGTAGCAGTCCCAGTCACCACTGCGGTGTCCTTCTGTGTACTGGAAGCCCCAACGGATGTAATCCCAAGTACCGTCTTTCTTGAGGTACTGAAGTTTGTTGCCGTTGTCATCAATGAAGATTTTAACGCCATTTTCTTCAACCCACGCGAAAGTACCATAACCATTGTCATGGATACCACCGCCGTCAGATTCGTCAGCGAGGTAGTAGAATTCGTAACCTGTTACAAGTGAAAGGTTATTAAGAACGTGACCAGCAAGTGTTCTAACGATGCTCATTTCTTCAACCCAAGCTCTGTCGTAGCCGGAAGCGTCGTAGTTGTAGAGAGAGTTAAATGTGTTAAGAGGCTTATAGATATTTTCAACAAACATATTGTTTGTCATAGCGCCGCCGTTAGCACCAAGGTAGTAAATGTTGTTAGGAATGTTAAGTTCAGAAACTGCTTTAAGTGTGAAGTCATAGCAGTCATAGATCTGACCGTCTTTGTAAAGCTTGAGTTCAGCGCCCATATTGCGATTTACGAGATCTTCGAAGAGATCAGCGTTTACGCCATATTTATCATAGTAGTTTGTAGCAATCCAAGCCCATACTTTAGCAATGAATGTATCGATGAGAGAATCGCCGAGGTCTGTTGTAAGATCTTTAACTTCTTTGATAAAGTTGTTGTAAGAGTTTGTAAGACCAACTACAGTAAATTCTTTAGTCTGTTCAAGAACATCAGGAATGTCAATATCAAATCCCTCGAGATAGCCTGCGAGAGAAAGGAAAGCAATAGAAGCTTCTTCATATGCGCCGTCAACATAGCTATCAGCATTCTGCCACAAGTCTGCATTGTTGCTGCCGATAATACCGAAGTGTTCAGCAAGTGTGACTGCTACAAAACCATAAAGGTTTGCTATCTGTTCAACGTTTGCCATAAGGTAGGGAAGGAATCCAACGAGTCTTTCAGCTACTTTAGCGTAACCGTTAGCTTCTGCGGAGAATTCGCCTGTTTCCCAGTCAAATGTGGAAGCAACGAATTTAATATCGTTATAGTACTGAGAAGCTGCTGCTGCAGAAGGACCGTCAGTATAAACCTTGGAAGCATCTTCAAACATAGCTTTGAATGTTACATACTGGTTGTAAGCTGCGTCATCGTTAGTGATGGAGCCGCCGAGAGCTACGTCAGTACCAGTGATCTGAGCGTAGAATTCTTTTACGTAAGGACCAGCGATAGAACTGAACTGTACGCTGTCATTGGATTTGATAATCCAAGCAGGTTTGGAAGCGTCCCAAACTACTTCAATACCGAAGTTGAGGCAGGAGTCTCCAGAGTTACCATAGTTCCAACCGATGAGGTAGTCATATTTACCAAGAATGTCAGAGAGAGCTTTCTTAGCAAGAGCTACGGAAGAAGAAACGCCGGGGAGGTTACCCAATTTGCTGTTGTAATCATCAACAACTGCTGCGAATACTACGAGAGCATCTTCAAGAGCTACATAGTATCTGGAGAATGCAAAGAAGTTAGGAACGAAGGAGATAATGATCTTATCGTTAGCTTTAACGTCTTCACCATTGATATCTTTAACTGCAGCGGATGTGTTAGCTTCGATTGTGTAATATGCATAAGAGTTAGCATCGTAAGGAAGCATTACTTTAAGATCAGCGATAGCAGAAGCAAGAGCAGCATATGCATTTCTGTAAGATTCTGTACCGGAGTTCTTGAAGGATGCATAACCGTTAAGGAGAGCGCTTGCTTTGTTAACAAGATCTACGCCTTCTGCGATTTCAGCATCTGTAAGAGCAAGAGATGCAGCAGCGGGATCAAGAGCAGCGATACCTGTTACGATAGCGTCTTTAAGATTGTTGAGGTATGCAGAACCGATACCTGCAACGTAGAGAGCTCTAACAGCACCAGTTTCATCTTTAACGAATTCCATAAGTTTCTTAGCAAGAGCTACGTTGAAGAGGAGTTCGTTGCTTGTAGATGTATAGATGTTGAGGTAAGCGTCAACGATGTAGTAGTCGTAGAATTCTACAACTTTAACGAGGTTGTTGTAAGCTTTGATTTCATCAGCTACAGAACCAACAACGGGTTTGTCAAATTTGAAGTTGCCTACGAGAGCTTCACGGAGAGCATCCCAAGCATCATCAAGAGGAGCTACTTTTTCGATAACGAAATCGTAGTACCAGATGCCTGCAACTTTATCAGTCTGAGCAGCTCTGTAAAGTCTTTCAAATACGTTGAGAAGTTTAGCTGTTGTAGCATCAGCTCTGAGTTCAGCAAATGTGAACCAAGAGGGGAAACCTACATAACCCTGGAGAATAGCTTCCCAGTTGGACATAGAACCAAAGAGGTCAGCGAGGTCGCCATCAAAGGGATTGATACCATAGTTGGGGTTATACAAACCTTCAGCGTGGTAGTATTCTCTCCATTCCTTGTAGTCAGCTGCATATTCGGAAGGTTTATCATTTTCAGCGCCAACTTCAGCAAGGAATTTAGCAATCCAAGATTCAACTACTGCTGTCTGTTCTTCAACGATTTCATTTCTGCCTGCGTTGAAGGAAGGATCTACTTTATCAAGATCTGCATCCTGACCAAAGTAGTAAGCTGTAGCAGCTTTTTCAAGCATTGCTTCATAATCAGCCTGATTAAACCATGTACCCTTTACGAAGTAGTTAAGGCTAACTTCGATGTTAAGAGTAAGATGTTCTTCATTAGCGGATTTAACAGAGTCGTAAGAAACATCGAATACTTTTTCTCTGTCTTTTACGTCTTTGTTAGAGATAACGCCCGTATCTTTAAGATAAGCAATTGTCTGGTTATCTACAGAAGGGCCTTTTACAAAAAGTTCTACGATAGCATCTTTAAGAGCTGCTCTATCAGCTTCATAGTCAGAAGCAGCGGATGTGCTTACTGTGAAGAGAGAAGCGCAAAGAGAAACTACCATCGCAATAGCAAGTACTGCGGACAAAATCTTTTTGCTCATTGTTTGTTTTCCTCCTTAAAAATATAAGAAATAATAGGTTTGTAACTCTTTCGTTGAGTTCCTACGCTTTTCGTTGTTATTTTTGTGAAAAAATTACAACGCCAAACCGCAATAACTCCACTTCGAGTTCATTTATATTATATTACATTTTTGGTGAAAAATCAACCCCTTTTTTGTAATTTTTTCAAGTTCATAGGATTGCACAGTAGTCTTACAATTCTACCACATTTATTTTGTGCAATTTATACAAGAAAATTTGCCCAATTAAAGCAAATAGCGGTTGAAAATTGGATTCAAGGTGTAATTTTTAATTTATTACAGGCTTGTAATTATTACAAATTATTACAAAATCGATGTCAAATGGTGCCGAAAGGGCATAAAATATAACGAGGTGGAAAGGAAAACCTCAGAAAATCAACGAAAGGACACAGTGAAAAACAAAATGGAACATAAGATATTCTCACAAGACGGTTTTGACGATGCGTTTGATTCCGTTCAAGTGTGCATTTTAAATAAACGGGATGAAAACGTTTGCTGCGATTTTTCTTGCGTAGACGACTTCCCTCTTGCGATGGCATACGTACCTATGCAAAAATTTATCAACCTATATAATATAGAAGACGCACTTTGCGCCGGAACCTTGTTCAAAGACCTTGATAAGCCTTTCCTGGGCTGCAGGGCAGAAAGGAAAAAAAGAAAATGACGGAAAAAGAAAAGCTTATGAAGGAGCTAAGTCAGGCACAGTTTGCGGCAATTGAGACCGCAATGTTCTTAGATACTCACCCAAAAGATAAAAAAGCCCGTGAAGCTATGAAGCTTTACAGGGAAAAATTTAAAAACGCGAAGCACAGATATGAAGAAAAATTCGGTATGATTGACATATATTCACCGAACAACGACGAAAATAAGTGGTCATGGGTGGAAAATCCCTGGCCCTGGGAAGCTTGAAAGGAGTTAGCAGATGTTTGTATACGAAAAGAAATTACAGTTTCCTATTAAAATAAAGAACCCCAACGCAAAAATGGCAAAGTTTATCGCATCTCAGTACGGCGGTCCTCACGGCGAATTGGGCGCATCACTCAGATACCTCAGCCAGAGATTTGCAATGCCTTACGAGGAATTGAAAGCTACGCTTACGGACGTAGGTAACGAAGAGCTTTCACACCTTGAAATGGTTGGGACTATTCTCTATCAGCTAACGAGGAACCTCAGCGAAGAAGAAATCAAGGATGCCGGCTTTGAAACGTACTTTGTAGACCACACCACGGGAATTTATCCGCAAGCAGCATCAGGCACACCGTTCTCTGCTTGGTCAATCGCTTCAACGGGGGACGTTTTGGCAGATCTGAACGAAGACCTTGCTGCAGAACAGAAAGCCAGATTGACTTACGATAATATCTTGCGTTTGGTTGACGACCCCGACGTAAGAGAACCGATAAAATTTCTAAGAGAGCGTGAGTTAGTGCACTATCAAAGATTCGGTGAATGCATAAGACTCGCCCAGGATAGACTTAACTGCAAAAACTTCTACGCATTTAACCCATCTTTTGATAAATAAATATCATAAAAACGGTGAGAGAAAAGTCTCACCGTTTTTATGATATAAAGTTATTTCAAGTTAGAGGCGAACCATTGTGCCAATTCAGAAGTCATTTCATAATACGCCATAGCGTAACCATTCTGAACGTATCCGTAATTCGGATACAAATTGATATAAAAAAGCAATCCGTTTCCAGCTTTAATTTTAAGTATCCTATTGTCGTCAGCAAAAGACGTATGCAGTCCTACACTTTCATCTTCAGAAGAACCCACAAAGAAAATATCGTAAAAATCACCCTCAGTTATCCCAACAAGATTGTTCTCAACAGTAAGGTTATAAAATTCTTCAATAACGGCTCTATCTCTGATTTCGGTATTTTCAATCTCTTGATAGTGCCAATCAACCTCTGAAATAAACATAATATCTCCGGAATCGCAAACCCCAAAAACATTATACAACTCGGAAAAACACAAAGACTCGAGATTCAAGGCAGGAATCTCCCAATTACTAAGGACACACGCAATAAAATCATTACCATTCTGTAAAACGTAAACTGCCTTACAGGGAGACGGTGCGTATTGAAATAATTTCACCGAAGATTCTTTATCCGTTGCCCTAAATTCAACGGAATCAACGCTTTCTATATAAGAAACGAATTCTCCTGCCATTTCACCGGTAATATCCAAAGGCAATCCGACACGTTTCAGACTTTCTGCAGATTCAAGACATTCATACACCTTACCATCGTAAAAAAGATAAGACAGGTCGTCAATAGCAACATCAATAGGGTCGAAATCAGACCTGTCAGGCCCTATAACGGGGTCAATAGGCTCAGGATTCACTTGCGGTTTGAAAAATTCAGATACAGAAAGAAAACCTAAACTCAATGCCAAACAAATACAAGCAATCAAAGAACCCCATTTGAAAGGCTTAGCCATATTAAACGTTCCCGTATGCCCCTCACTTTTCTCTAAAATATCGTCGTCGATATAAGAAATGCTTAAATATAAATCATTTCTATTCACAGAAATATCCCTCCTTAGTAAGATACGTTTTCAACTTTTTTCTTATTCGGCTCAAAACCACCATAACGTGATTCTCTGTCATAGAATACTTTTCAGCGATAACAGATACCGTCTCACCAAAGAAATAGCGGCGAACAAAAATATTCCTATCTCTTAGAGATTGAGAACGGACAAACAGATTAACTATTCTGCCCAACTCTTCTGCAGAAAATTGAGATTCCACATCAGAAGACGTCGAAACGCATTCCGAAAGCTCATCTAAAACAAGCGGGAGCTCTCCTTTACCTCTTTTATTCGCACTTTTAGAATTATATCTGTTAAAAGCTACGTTTCTGCATATTTTAGCTAAATACATACATAGGTTTTGCGGTCGATGAGGCGGAATGGAATTCCACGCATTTAACAAGGTATCGTTTACGCACTCCTCGGAGTCTTCCCTATTGCACAGAATATTTTCCGAAATCACAAAACAGTACCGACCGTACTTCTTTGCCGTTTCATCTATGGCAGAAAAATCACGATTCCAATACAGCTCCAGAATCAAATTATCTTCCATAACAAAACCTCCTTTCATAATCTTAAAGAGCTCTTCACCCTAAAAGACAGAAAAAAAATGAAAACCTTACAACAAAGTTGTCTGATTTAAGAAATTAACATACTATTTGAAACATTTAATTCTTTTATTAAGCCTCTTTTCCACAGATTTCACTATTAAATAAACAGTTACCCAAATCACCAAATACACAGATACGAATATTGCGGTGAAAATCAAAAGAACCGCAGGTTCAAAAGGTATCCAAGAGTTAGCAATATAGCAAATTGAATACGCAAGATACAAAGAACCGAAATGGAATAAAAGCGATTTTCCCACAGACCAGTTATCTATTTGGTTAAAAACCGTAGCCCCCGCCTGCACGAAAGCAAGAAAATACGTAGAAACGATTGCAAGAAGTATTTGCCCGCCTGTAAGGGAAAAATTATCCATTACAACGGATAGTATATAAAAAACGATACCTGCAACTATGGGTCCGAAGCCACCAAACATAAGACCTCGGTGCAAATATTTTTTGACGTAAGTATTCATAATTAAAAACCTATCCTTTCTTTAACAGTTTTAAGTTGACGGCGAGATACGTAATCTCGGTATCCGCCTTCAAGAGTGACCATAAGAGAACCACCGATGGAAGAGCTGAAGCGTTTTATTTTGTCTACTCGAACTAGGCAAGACTGATTGATTTTAATAAAATCTGCGGAAAAGAGTTCTTCGAGCTGATACAGCCTTAATTTTACATAAAGCTTTTCATTTTTTGTGTGCGCAAAAACCTTACCTTCTTCGGCAGTAAAGCAAATAACGTCATTTAAATCAAGTTTTACAACGTTACCCTCTCCGTATCCGAAAAACTCGCTATTTTCGCTTGAAAGAATCTCTTCTATTTTTTCAACAATCTTGGTTTTACTATGGGCGTAGATTATAACTTCCTCTTCCCTTTCCGGGTCAATAAAGACATTATATTTCATCTGTTCCTCCCTATTTTTCTTATTTGTAAGCTTACAGTTTTATTATACACTTGAAAAAAAGAAAAGTCAACGGTTTTTAACTATGCGGTATTTCTGCAAAAATATGCGGCAAAAGGCAGAGCTTCGGCTCTGCCTTAAATTTCAAATTTCCACCTTATTGTATAATAGGTACAATTAACCCATAATTTCCATAAATGCTTTTTCTGCATCGTCAATAGCTTTGTAAGCCTCTTCAGCAGTAGAACCTGTCATCATATAGTAAACCTTAATCTTAGGTTCTGTGCCGGAAGGACGAAGAACTACGGTGTTGTTACCTTCAAGGCTGTAATAAAGAACGTTTGAAGCGGGAAGTCCGTCAATACCGTTCATATAGTCCTTAACTTCAAGAACCTTGAAAGGACCGATCTGAGCAGGAGGATTCTTACGGAAATTATCCATAGTTTCAGCCATTTTCTTGAGACCGTCAATACCGGACATTACGATATTAGCAGTTTTTTCTCTGTAATTGCCGTATTTATTGAAGATTTCGCAAAGAGCATCCCAAAGAGTCATATTCTTTGCAGCATAGTATGCAGCAGCTTCTGCAACCAAGAGAGATGCTGCAACAGCGTCTTTATCTCTTGCATATGTGCCGGGAAGGTAGCCGTAGCTTTCTTCATAGCCGAACATAAACGTATGTTTACCCGTTTCTTCAAACATCTTGATTTTTTCACCGATAAACTTAAATCCGGTAAGAACGTTGAAGAGAGTTACGCCGAAGTCTTCGCAGATACGAGCTGCGATTTCAGAAGTAACGATAGTCTTAACAGCCGCAGCGTTTGCGGGAAGACGACCTGTTTCTTTGCGTGATGTAAGGATATAATGGAGAAGAATAGCACCCGTCTGGTTACCGGTAAGAGTAAGGAACTCGCCGTTTTCTTCTCTTACAACAATACCGATTCTGTCAGCATCGGGGTCGGTACCGATAATAAGGTCAGCACC
The DNA here is from genome assembly GCA_017440085.1 of Clostridia bacterium. GTDB lineage: Bacteria > Bacillota > Clostridia > Oscillospirales > UBA644 > HGM12619. The sequence goes on along the minus strand of JAFSHW010000001.1, from coordinate 2,542 downwards.
GCTTTCTTTAGCCATTTCAATAGCTCTTGTGAAACCTTCTTTATTTTCGGGGTTGGGGGATTTTACTGTGGGGAAATTTCCGTCAAGAACCATCTGTTCTGCAACGGTAGCAATATTTGTAAAGCCTGCTCTCTTGAGAACTTCGGGAACAAGTCTGTAACCTGCGCCGTGGAAGGGTGTGTAAATAATACTGAGGTCAGAATTTGCCTTAACAGCTTCGGGATTTATCTGCTGAGCAAGAAGAACGTTAAGGTATTTTTCGTCGAATTCAGCGGTAAGAGGTGTAATCATTGAAGCCGCTTCAGCAAAAGGCATTGTTTTAACGTCTTCAAACATATCCATTTCGCACATTCTCTTGAATACGTCATCAGCCTGTTCGGGAGCGAGCTGCGCACCGTCTTCCCAATAAGCCTTGTAACCGTTGTATTCTTTGGGGTTGTGAGATGCAGTGATATTAACGCCTGCAATACACTTCAGTTCAAGAATTGCAAAGGAAAGTTCGGGAGTCGGTCTGAGTTCGTCAAAAAGATAGGTATGAATGCCGTTTGCCGCAAATACGCAAGCAGTTTCTTCTGCAAATTCACGAGACATTATACGGCTATCGTGAGCAATGGCAACGTAAGGATTTTCAACACCGCTTGCATTGATAACGTCTGCAAGAGCCTGAGTAGCGTGGCGAACGGTATAAACGTTCATATTACGTAAGCCTGCACCAAGAGTACCCCTGAGACCTGCAGTACCGAATTCAAGCAAACCGTAGAATCTGCTTTCCAGTTCTTTTGGGTCTGTGATAGCTCTAAGCTCTGCCTTTGATGCTTCGTCTACGTGAGGATTGTCAAGCCAACCCTGAAGACCGTATTTTTCCTTGTTGTTCATATTATATTGCTCCTTTCAATGCCTCTGCGATTTGGTCGGGGCAAGAGGTACTCTTCGCTCCGCAACGAACGCCCTCGAATCTTTCGATTACGTGAGCAGCGTCCATTCCTACAAGGATTTTGGAGATACCTGCAAGATTTCCGGCACAACCGCCGAGTATTTTTACATCTTGAATAATATTGTTATCGTCAAGGACGATATTTATCTCTCTGGAACAAGTGCCTTTTGTTTTATAATTTATAGTTTTCATTTCAAAATACCCGTTAGTCAATAATGCTTTCTTCCCAAGCTTCAGGCTTTTCGATACCCATAATTTTAACTGCGGTAGCCGCAACGTTTGCAAGACCGAAGGAGCCTTCCTTAATCTTGTGGTCGGTTTGTTTATCGTAAACGATAAAGGGAACGGGGTTAAGGGTATGAGCTGTCTTTGGCTTCGGAGCCTGACCTTCTTTAGCTTTTTCGTACATTTCGTCAGCATTACCGTGGTCAGCAGTAATAAGAACCACAGCGTTTGCTTTATCTGCAGCTTCAAGGATTCTACCTAGACACATATCAACTGATTGAACACCGATAAGTGTAGCTGCGTAGCTGCCTGTATGACCTACCATATCACCGTTGGGGAAGTTAACGCGAAGGAAATCGTATTTTCCGCTTTCGATAGCTTCTACGAGTTTATCTGTAACTTCTGCTGCCTTCATCCAAGGTCTCTGTTCGAAAGGAACCACGTCAGAGGGAACTTCTACGAAAGTCTCAAGCTCTTCGCTAAATTTATCACTTCTGTTACCGTTCCAGAAGTATGTTACGTGACCGTATTTCTGAGTTTCGGAAATAGCGTACTGTCTTACGTTCTTAGCAACGAGAAGCTCGGAAAGTGTATTTTTAATATCGGGAGGGCTAACGAGATATTTTGCAGGGAGTTTAAGGTCACCGTCATACTGGAGCATACCTGCGTAAACTACTTTGGGGTAACGAACTCTGTCAAAATTATCAAAGTTTTCAAAGTCAAATGCTTTGGAAATTTCAATAGCTCTGTCGCCTCTGAAGTTGTAAAGAACTACGCTGTCTCCGTCTTCGATAGTACCAACGGGTTCGCCATTTTCTGCAACAACGAAGGGAGGAACGTCCTGGTCAATAGCGCCTGTTTCAGCTCTGAGAGTTTCAACCGCTTCGGAAGCTGATGCGAACTGTCTGCCGTCACCGAGAACGTGTGTGTGCCATCCTTTTTCAACCATAGCCCAGTTAGCTTCATATCTATCCATTGTAATTTGCATTCTGCCGCCGCCGGATGCAATTTTAGCATCAAATTCACCGTCGCTGAGTTTTGCAAGAAGCTCTTCAAGCTGACCGATATAAATAGGTGCGGAAGTAGCAGGAACGTCACGACCGTCAAGAAGAACGTGAACCCTGCATTTCTTTACGCCGTCTTTCTTAGCTCTTTCAAGCATAGAGAAAAGATGGGCTATATTAGAGTGAACGTTACCGTCAGAAAGAAGACCGATGAAGTGCATTGTGGAATTGTTTTCGAGGCAGTTAGCCACGAGGGACTTCCAAACTTCGCTTTCGTACATTTTGCCGGAAGCGATACTTTCGTTTACAAGGCGAGCTCCCTGTGAGTAAACCTGTCCGCAACCAAGAGCGTTGTGGCCAACTTCACTGTTACCCATAT
>JAFSHW010000011.1 GCA_017440085.1 Clostridia bacterium | reverse complement strand
GGATCAAACTCTCAATTAAGATATTTTAAGTTGAGCTCTTGCTCAACTTTAACGTCATTATTGATCGTTCGCCCCAGACAAGTTTTTATCTGGTTCGTTTTCCGTTATTTTTGCTGAGTCTCCTCAGCTGAGTTTTCTTCTCATCGTCATTTCTCATTCACCGTGATTGTGAATGTAATTAACAGGGTATTTATCACTATCTAATTTTCAAGGTTCATTGCGCCGCACTTGATTTTTTTCTTGTTTTTTCGCTCTCTCGTTTAGCGCTTGTATATTATACCACAGAATTTAGGTTTTGTCAAGCCTTTTTTCAAAAAAAGTTTTTGGGGCACAAAATTACATTTTTCCTTAGAGCCAAGCGGAAAATCACGATTTTTAAAAGGATTTTCCGCCGAAAAATTATTCGATTCGTTAAAATTGCACAAAAACAAATGCAACCGTTTCTGATTTTTACAGCCAAATTGCTCAAAACGCCGAAATTGACACAATTTTCGTGGTCTTTCCGTACAAAAACAGCACCTTTCGTGGCATTTTTGCCCCATTTGAGTCAAATTTGAAAGTAACCAACTGACTTTTGCGAAACCAGTGTTTTTTATCCATAGAAAGAAAAATTTCTTTTGTTTCTTCATCCATAAGAGGTAAAAGCGATTCTTCATCATTAAGGAGCTCCAAACATTCCGCTTTATTCGGTAAAGTTCGCAGCCATTGGGGGAAGTTCACTGAACCTGTGAAGCGGTAATACTCAAAAGCCACCAGAGATTCGGAAAGTTCAGGGTCATACTTAGAGGAAAGATAACAGTATAGGTATCCAAAAAGTGAAACCGTGGAATGAAGAACGTCAAAGAACTTCAAATTTTCAAGAAAATCGGCAAAACCGCAATAAAACTCAAAGGGAGTTACACCAAAAATCTTCTTTAAATTCGATGCGGAAAGGAATTCGCATAAATCGGAATTAAGATAAAGGTCCAAAATCTCCGCAATCTTTTCCAATTTGCACAGCTGCGGATAAGAAATATACTTATTTGAAAGCACTTGATAAGGCGAATTTTCGCCGCAAACATATTGATGCTGAGGCTGATGAGCAATCTGCGTACCTTTCAGCAATTTCAAGAAGCCCAACTGCAAGCAATGGCACTCCAATTCCATAACGTCATCAAAGGACTTGCCGAAAATCTCAAAAGTTTCGTAGGGGAGACCTGCGATAAGGTCAACGTGGAGATGGACAGGAGTTTCTTTCAGTCTCAGAATCGCTTCTTTTACCTTTTCAAAGGGAACGGTTCTGTTAATTGCCGAAAGAGTTTCGGGGTTGGTGGATTGAATTCCGATTTCAAGCTGGAAAAGACCGGGGCGTGCAGTTTTCAGCAAAGAAACAAGCTCTTCCGTTACAAGCCACGGTGAAATTTCAAAATGGAAAGAGGTTTTTAAATTATCTCTACCTATTATATATGTAATAATTTCTTCAGCCCGTTTTCTATCCGCATTAAAGGTTCTGTCTATAAATTTCACAAGTCCAACGCCACTATCGATAAATTCATCAAGCTCCTCGCAAACCCTCTTAACGGATTTGAACCTTACGCCCTTTTCTGCAGAAGAAAGGCAATAGGAGCAACCGAAGGGACAACCTCGAGAACTTTCATAGTAAAGAATCTTTGTTCCTGCTGCTGCAAGCTCTTCGTCGGTGTAAGGAAAGGGTAGAGAATCAAGGTCGCAAATGGGAGAGGCAAAGGGCGTTGAAATATATCTACTATTATATAGGTAGGAAACTCCGCAAATTTTCGCTGCAAAAACCTTTTCTTTAGAAAGAAAGGGAGTTTCAGAAAGGGAATTTATCAGCAGCGGCAAAGAGACCTCACCTTCGCCGCAGGAAATGAAATCTATTTCAGGGTTTTGGCGAAGAATCGCTTCATTTTCATAGGTCACTTCGGGGCCACCGAGGATAATTACAGCTTCGGACTTCAATTTTTTCAGAGATTTCACCACTCGCAGAACGAAATCCACGTTAAAAATATAAGTTGAAAAGCAGTAAACGTCTGCAGCCTCGTTATAGAGGGCTTCCAAAACGGAGGATTCGCTCATATTTACGGAAAATTCTCTGTAAACGCAGAAAGAGCCTGCGGAAGAATGCAGACTCTCGTTGATGCTCGCCGCCAAATATCTGACGGAAAGCATCGTGTGAATATATTTACTGTTGATTCCCACCAACACGGTTTTCATTAAATCAGTTCAAACCTTTCATTACATAGTAAACTCGGTTTTCAATATCATCCCAAGGGAAGAACGCCTCACGGACGGGGAAAATCTTCGACTCGCCGTTGGAATAAATACCGTGAGCTTTGTCTTCGGGCAAATATTCACCCTCAATCTTCTCCTTGCCGCAAAGAACAAGATTCCCGTGGAGATAAACATTTTTATCGGAAACGAAAGGAATTTCAAATTCCACCGTGCCGCTACCGAAAACGGGAACAAAACCATCAATAGACTTGACTTCCTTGCCATTCAGGGTAACTTTTCCCACATAATCGGGAATAAACACACAGATAGGCAGAAGATAGTCCTTGGAAACCACTTCGATTTTGCCTTCGTAGGGGTAATTTGTCTTGATCTCAAATGAACCGTACCGAGATTCAAACCTGCCGCCTGCGGGAATATTCACATAAGCCGCATCGGATTTTTCCTTAACAGCATTCATTATGATATATTTGAAACCCTCACCGCCGCGCATGGTACAACACCAAGTAGCCTCACGGCAACCGATGGCAATAGTATCACGGGAATCAGCACCAACACATTTATCCGTACCGAAGCCTCCGTTTGAACGCTGGGAAGTAGAAATACCGTTGAAATAAATTTTTTGTGCAATATTCATATAGAAAGGATCGCCCGTAGCATCAAAAAGCTGAGCCGCAACTGCAAAACTGTCGATTATTGCGCAAGGTT
>JAFSHW010000010.1 GCA_017440085.1 Clostridia bacterium | reverse complement strand
TTGTCTGTTCAGAAGGTTTGAAGAGGAATACAAGACCTTTGATTTCATTTTCGCTATCGGGGTCTGCGTACATCATACCATCCCAATTTACACCGTCGGGTCTGGGAAGAATGTGGTAGAGTTCTGCTTCACGAACCAGAGGACGAACCTTCAATTCGTACATATCGCAATATTTCTTATAATAATCTGCTTTAACCTGACCTGACCAAGGTGCCCAATGAGGAACACCCATAATTGTGGTTCTGAAGCCCATATCTTGAACCGCAGAATAGAAATCATAAGTTTCGCCTTCGTCCACTACGGGTTCAGGAATTACAGGGAAGAAATACGTTTCATTATCAGGGTTAAAAGAATCTGTGTTACACGGAATTTGAAGCTGCGCAGGGTGAATAACGTACGAACTATCGTAGAAAGCAGCTCTCATACTAAGATAGTTTGCAGAGTCTTCCACATTAATAACAACTGCTTTTGTTGCAATATATAAGTCCTTAGACTTTCCACCGCCATCACAGCATTCATATCTAAAACCGTCAACTGTCTCGTAAAGGTGATCAAGAACTTCACCAAAGCCTACGGTAGCCCAATACTGAACATCAGAGCCCATTGCGTCGTGTCTGTTTTTCTGATTAGACATAGCTACTATTGGTTGGAAATCAGTTCTCCAAGTGTCGGCGTGAGTGTTGTTAAAAAACCCGGAAAGTTTTGTTTTTACAAAATCAACAGCCGCTTCGTTTCCCAAATCAACAAGTTTATTTCCGTGGCTGAGTTCATGAGAGAACCATTCAGGATGAGTCAAAGAATTAAGTTCTCCGTATTGATCTGTGGGATTACCTTCATAATCAGTAGAATCGTGAAGAAGAATATACATCGTCAGATTCAAACCGTAGGAATCAAGTTCCTCCCCCCTTGCTACAAGGTCTGAATACGTCCAATTGGGAGAATCCAAACCGTCAGCAAACATTACCCAGGAGCTTTCATACGGGTTGCCCAAACCGGAACCAAAACCCACTCCTGACCACCAACCGTATTCGTATTTCATAGAGTCAATATTAGCAGCAGCAGCGTCTTCAGCAGACATTTGAATATCTATTTGAGTAAAAGGTTCTGCAGGATTATCCCTAAGCGTCGGAACTACCTTACAATCAAAAAACCAGTTTTTAAAAATATTTGAGCCTTCATCAACAGACCCTTCATAGGGCATAACGTAAACGGCAGGAATATAGAAGGTTTCTTTTCCAGGTATTTCGGTACTGAAATAAGGAATCATACCATTGCCATCCATATGAATCGAAACTTCAATAGTATTATCTTTATTATCTACCACTTTTATACTGCCGCTGGTCCATTCAAATGCATAAAATAAGCCGTTATTATTATTTCTGTTTATATATTCAGCAAGAAGACTGTCTCCTGAACTATCGTCCGTAGAAGTCTTAATTGAAACAGGCATTTTCCTCATTTCAGAAATCAGCTTCGAATAAATACCTGTTCCATCGTAGGAATCTTCACTTGTTGCAGAGAATTTAAAGCCTTCTGCGCACATACCTTCCTGCTTCACGTACATAATAGAGGTGTTTTCAGGCTCGGGAACGGAAACGGTAAAAGTTGCAACGTTTCCCGGTGCAATTCTGAATGCTGAATCATTTTTATTTTCAAGTTCAGAATAGAATTCAAAAGGACCTTTATGGTCGTTTCTGTAAAGGCAGTAAACTCTAAGCTCTACGTTAAGGGCGGAATCTTCAAACTTATAAATAACGCCGGAAGTTAAAACGTCGTTAACTTCTTTGTTTTCGTATTTAGTCGTGGAAACATAAGTCCAATTTATGTTTTTCTTTGAGCCTTTTTCCTTTTCCTGGTAGCTTGCAGGAAGCGCTACTTTTGAATTTTCAGCAAGCTGATTTACGTTTGAAGCAGTTGTTGCCAAATTAGTAATATAAAGTGCATTGTCAACAACGTTCAAAGTAATTGTTGTGCCTGCATTGGTGAGAGTATTTTCCGCGCCCACTTCTGATTCAGAATACTCGGGTTTTACAACCACAGGGGGTTCTTCTCCCTCATTAGGGTCAACCACAGGGTCGATAGGATCATCGGGGTTAACCACGGGGTCGTTTGCACACGCTGCAAGCATTGTTAACGCCATAGACATTGCAAGCAGGATGCTTAATAGCTTTTTCATAACATAGCCTCCCAATTAAATATTTTAATTTAACCAACTACATTATACCACAAAAAGCTCGTACTGTCAATAAAAAAGATTAGGGCATAAAGTGCTTTTCAAATTTTATTTTACAAAAGCGCACACGATAAAACATTAAATAATTTAAACAAAAAGCTGAACCTCTCCTTTCAACAACGAAAAGAGAGGTTATATTATTACAGTTTATTTAAGAAAGATTTTATTCTTTCATTTTCAGGATTCACAAGGACTTTTTCCGGAACATCGTCAACCAAAACAACACCTTTATCCATAAAAATGACTCTATCGGAAACCTCACGAGCAAAAGACATTTCGTGGGTGACGATTATCATAGTCATATTCTCAGCCGCAAGTTCCTTCATAACGGAAAGAACTTCGCCTGTAAGCTCGGGGTCAAGGGCTGACGTGGGCTCGTCAAAGAGCAGTATCTCAGGTTCCATCATCAAAGCTCTTGCAATGGCAACTCGCTGCTTCTGACCGCCCGAAAGGCTTGATGGCATAGCGTCAATTTTATCTATAAGACCGACCTTTTCCAAAAGCTTTTCGCAACGCTGATTCAGAACATCTTTTCCCCTTTTCAGCACGCATTTTGGTGCAAGGCAAAGATTTTCACGAACGGTAAGGTGTGGAAACAGATTAAAGTGCTGAAAAACCATACCCATTTTCAAGGAACGAGACCTGAAAGTTTTATCGTCAACGTAAATCCCGTTTTCAACCAATGGCTCATCGTCTATGTAAATACTTCCGCCGTCAACATTTTCAAGCCCTACGATACTGCGCAAAATAGTACTTTTACCGGAGCCGGAGGAACCGATAATTGAAATGGCTTGTCCTTTTTCAACCTTAAAACTAACGCCCTTTAAAACATCGTTTTCACCGAAGCTTTTTACAATATTACAAACGTTTATCATATCAGCACACCTCAGAACATAAATTTCTTTTCAAGGTAATTGAAAAGCTTGGTAAGTCCAAACGTAACCATAAGATAAAACACTGCTGCTACGATGAATGGCTCAATACTGCCCGCTGAGCCATTTACCAAAGATTTTGTAATATGCATTAAATCCATAATGCCGATGGCTGTAATAAGCGCAGTATCCTTTACGAGGGTTATGGCTTCGTTGCTTACTGAGGGTAACACTACCTTAAACATCTGAGGAAGAACGATTCGAACTGTCGTTTGCCATTTTGTAAGGCCTAAAACTTTTGAAGCTTCATATTGACCCTTATCCACAGATAAAAGTCCCCCTCTGAATATTTCGCAGAAATATGCAGCATAGTTCAAAACGAAAGTAACGCATGCGGCAGTAAATCTTTCCATTACCAAAAACTGACCAATAAATGGAATTTTGGTAATTCCGAAATAGAAGAAGAAAAGCTGAAGCATAAGGGGTGTCCCGCGCATTACGAAAACATAAGCTCGCGTTATTGCGCGCAAAACGGGATTCTTGCCATTTGACATAAAAGTACAAAGCAATCCAAGGGGCATAGAAAATATAATGGTTATTACAAACAGCGAAACAGTATACCCCACGCCCTTAGACATAGCAATAATAGTATTTAAAAGGAATTCCAACATTTAAAATTTTTCTTTCTGATTATTTTTTATTCCTGACCAAGCATATATCTGCCAACAACTTCGTCAACTACGAATGCGTCAACTCTGCCGACTTTAAGGTCAAGGAATGCGGCGTTGTTATTATCAAATTCAACCAATTCACCGAAAGATGCGAAAACGTCTGCATCTGCCTGCATAGCTGTAATTGCGGAAGAGCCTGCCTGAGCAGCTACCTTTTTACCTGCAAGGTCAGCTTTGCCTTCAATACCGGAAGAAGCGTTTACAATAATAATCTGGCTGTTTGCAATATAAGGTTTAGACATATTCATTTCTTCAACTCTTGCGGGAGTGATGCTCATACCGTTCCAAATCATATCGATTTTACCGTCGTTAAGTTCTGCTTCTTTAAAGTTCCAGTCAATAGGCTGAATTCTAAGTTCAACACCAAGTCTTTTAGCGACTTCTGTGGCAAGGTCAATATCGAAGCCCACAATGTCACCCTTTTCGTTTAAAAAGCCCATAGGTGGGAAGTTTTCGTCAAGACCGAGAATCATATAGCCTTTATTGAGAATCTTCTGGAGAGAATCATCGCCTACGTTTTCAATAGGTGCAGGGAAATCCACGTCTCTGAGCATAACGTCTTTTCCGAACCATTTTTCAGAAATTTCACCGGCTTTACCGTCTGCAATCATAGCGTCAAGAATTTCCTGAACCTTTAAAGCAAAAGAATTATCTGTTTTTCTGAAACCGATAGCGTATTCTTCTGCGCCGAAGTTTTCTTCAAGGATAACGTATTTATCTTCTGAAGAACCGTTACAGCCTGTAAAAAGTGTGAGGCAAAGAATTGCCGCCAAAATAAGTGAAATTGATGCAATAAATTTTTTCATAATAAAAAATCTCCTTTTCTTTTTGAAGGCAAAAAATGCCTCCGATTTATAGCACGGAGACATTATAACACATTTTAAGTTAAATTGCAAGTACTTTAAGTAAATAAATTGGTAAAATTTTGATAATTTTCACAAAAACAGCCCCACATCATTAAAAAAATCCGTTTTCGTGTCGATTACGTGTGAGGCGATACCCTCTGAAATGTTGACTTGGCAAACTTGAGAAAGAGCAGTAAACAGTGCATTAGAGTTCACTTCGCAAATATATGGCTTGCCGTCTTTACCCAAAAGAATATCCAACCCTGCAAAGTCCAACCCCATAAGACGGGTTGCTGAAATACAGATGTCTTTAATTTCGTTATTTATCTCATATTTTTCCGCAGTTCCTCCGATTGCAATATTTGAACGGAAGTCATTTGGATTATATCTGAGCATTGAAGCGTAAACCTCGTCACCAATAACGAAAATTCTTATATCTTTCCCTCTGCTTTCCGCAATAAACTCCTGGTAAAGATGTGCGTGAGCGTAATATTTCCGCTGAAAATCTGTAATACTTTCAACCGTTTCCAGCAAAAAGACTTCCCTACCCTGTGAACCGTCTGCCAATTTTGCAACTACGGGCAAACCCAATTCATCAGCGATAAACTGAGAATACATTGCAAAAAAATCCTCGTCGGCAAAAAATGTTTTAGGGTAAATTTCCGTTTTGGGCTGAGGAAGTTCCTTTAAAAGTTCGTAAGAACGGCATTTATCACCGCAAGCCTCAATTGCACCGATACTGTTAAAAAGGCGTACACCTTGAAGCTCGAAGCGCATTCCCAAAGGAATATCTTTATCATAAAAAATACATTTGCGACCTTCGGGAAGTTTTTTACGCATAATCAATTCACCGTTTGTAAAGACTTCCGCTTCATAGCCTTTTTTTTCAATTTCTGCAGCAATAGCGTTGCACTGACCGACGAAATGCTTTATGGAATGGTTGTAAACCAAAGTAATTTTTTTATTATCCATTGTTTTTATCCTTAAATTCCAAAACCTCTTCCAAAGCCTTCATAACTGCAATTTTGCCGCTGTGATATGTAAGGCCTCCCTGCATATACGCAATATACGGGTCTTTCATAGGTGCATCTGCGGAAAGCTCAATTGAAGCACCCTGAACGAAAGCGCCTGCCGCCATAACGACCTCGTCTGAATAACCGGGCATAGCCCAAGGTTCGGGAGTTACGTAGCTGTCTATTGGTGCGCCGTGCTGAATTCCCCTGCAGAATGAAAGCAAAAGGTCAGGATCACGAAGAATCAATGATTGAATTATGTCTTCACGAGGTTCTGAAGGTGTGGGAGAAACGTCAAATCCCATATTTCCGAAAAGCTCTGCTGCGAAAAGTGCAGTTTTAACAGCCTGGCAAACAGTATGGGGCGCATAGAAAAAGCCTTGGAACATATTTCTGTTTTCGTTAAGGGAAGCTCCGCACTCTTTGCCGATACCTACGGAAGTAAGTCTGTATGCGCAAAGCTCAACAAGCTTTTTCTTGCCGGCAATGTAGCCGCCTGTTCTTGCAATACCGCCACCGGGATTTTTAATAAGAGAGCCTGCGATAAGGTCTGCGCCAAATGCAAGAGGTTCTTTTTCTCTTACAAATTCGCCGTAGCAGTTATCCACCATAACGGGAATATCACCGAAAGCCTTAACAGTTTTGCATATTTCACCAATGGTTTCAAGGGGCAAGGTTGCTCTTGAGGTGTAACCTCTTGAACGCTGAATAAACACTAATTTAATTGATTTATCTTCAGCAAGAACTTTTTTTATTTCATCATAATTGGGATTCCCATCGGGATTGAGTTCAGTTTGCCTGTATTTAATACCGAAATCAGCAAGAGAACCGTTTCCTGCCTCACCGCTGATGCCGATAGCTTCAAGCAAAGTATCGTAAGGTGCACCGCTGACGGAATACATTGTGTCACCGGGGCGAAGGATTCCGAAAAGAGCTGTTGAAAGAGTGTGAGTTCCCGAAATAAAATTAGCCCTTACAAGTGCGTCTTCTGCTCCGAAAGCTTGGGCGAAAACTGCATCAAGAACGTCTCTGCCCTTGTCGTCGTAGCCGTAACCCGTTGTGCCGTGAAGCATCGCCTCGGAAACGTAATTATCCCAAAAAGCCTTCAGAACTTTTTCAGTATTTATTTCGCAAATTTCTTCTGCACGCTTGAACTGCTCAGCAAGATTTTTTTCTGCAACTGCGGCAGCTTTTTTAATATCCAACATTTTATTGCCCCCAAAAAAACTTCTATTTATATTTGTAAACTATAATTCCTATTATGATAACCGCAAGTCCAATAAATTTATTTATACCGAATGGAACTTTATCTGTTCCGAACCAACCGAAATAATCTATTGCTCCTGCAACCGCAAGTTGCGACACGAGAATTACGGAAACCGCAACTGCAGGACTTGATGCACCCATTGCAAGCATTACCGTAACTGTGATTGCAACGCCGATTATACCCCCAAGCCAATAAACGGGGCTTGTTTTAAAAAGAGCTGTAATATCGCCCTTTCCGAAAATCCACGCCACTAAAAATGAAAGAACGAAGGCTGTCCCTTGAACGAAAGCGTTGGCTTCAAGAAGCCCCGTTTTTTCACCCAAACGAGTATTTAAAACGCCTTGAACGCTCATAGCCGCGCCTGCGATTATTGCCCAAATTATACCCATCATAAATATCACTCCAATAATATTCAACTATAAAAGATCTGCCACCAAATCAATAACAGTACCATCCCTCAGTCTTGCTTGCAGCAATCCAGCTCCCTTTACACAAGGGAGCCAAAACAAAGACAACTTCTTTACGGAGAACTGTGGTTTTTATATGTTCATATGGGAAACCTTGCTCAATTATAATCTGTAACAAGGCTCCCTTGTGTAAAGGGAGCTGTCAACTTTGTTGACTGAAGGATTGTTCACTAAAGAATTAATGACCAACCTCTTATAGTCTTTGTGATATTTTGACGATTATGCCTTTTATTTTACATCAATTATGATATTTCCATCAGAAACGGAAATTGAGATTTTCTGAGGAATTATATCAGTATTGCACATTTCCTCAACCACTTTATCTTCAATATCCTTTTGAACTACTCTTCTGATATTTCTTGCTCCGAATTCCGCGCTGTAACTCTTATCTGCAATAACGTCTAGAACTTCGGGCGTATATTCCAAAGTTACGTCTCTTTCCGCAAGACCGTCTTTCAATTCCTTCAAAGAAATTTTGACGATGTCAGGGAAAATTTCTCTTGGAAGAGGGTCAAAGGTGATGATTTCGTCAACCCTGTTAATAAATTCAGGTCTGAGGAACTCACCTAAAGCTTTCTTAACCTTTTCTTCGTTAAGTTCAGCAGAAGATTTATTAAAGCCTGCAGCTCCACCCTTAATATTTGAGCCTGCATTTGAAGTCATTACGATTATCGTGTGCTCGAAACTCACAGTCCTGCCTTGGGCGTCTGTAATTCTTCCATCGTCAAGAACCTGCAAAAGCACGTTTAAAACGTCGGGATGAGCCTTTTCAATCTCATCAAAAAGAACTACGGAATAGGGCTTTCTGCGAATTTTTTCAGTAAGCTGGCCCGCTTCATCGTAGCCCACGTATCCGGGAGGAGAACCAATAATTCTGGAAACGGAGTGCTTTTCCATAAATTCGCTCATATCAAGGCGAATAAGAGTTTCAGGTGAATCAAAAAGCTCTTTTGAAAGGACCTTTACAAGTTCAGTTTTACCTACGCCCGTAGGACCTGTGAAGATGAATGAAATAGGTCTTTTTCTGGGAACAAGGCTGATCCTTCCACGCTTTACAGCTGCGGCAACTGCCTTAACTGCTTTATCCTGCCCAACGATTTTTTCCTTGATTGAATCCTCAAGATTTCTGAGCTTTTCATTTTCGCCTGCTCTGATTTTTGAAGCGGGAATACCAGTCCAAAGCTCAATAACTGAAGCCACGTCATCCATAGTTACGCTGACTTCGTTTATCTGATTTTGCAATTCAGTAAGCTCAGCTTCAAGTCTATAAAGCTCCGAGCGTTTTTCTGCAAGAACTGCATAGTCCGTTTCTTCGGGAGTTTCTTTAGCTTCAAGAGCCTCAATTTCAGCAACTATATTTTTGCGAATCTGTTCTTTTTTGAAGGATTCCTCGTAAATGGGATTCTTAAGAACCGCCTTTGAGCAAGCCTCATCAATAAGGTCGATGGCCTTATCGGGCAAGAATCTGTCAGTAACGTATCTTTCAGAAATCTCAACGGCTTTTTCCGCAAGAATCA
>JAFSHW010000009.1 GCA_017440085.1 Clostridia bacterium | reverse complement strand
TGTCTTAACCGCTTGACCAACGGGCCGTATGTGGTAGCGGAAGCTGGATTTGAACCGGCGACCGTTCGGGTATGAACCGAGTGCTCTAGCCAACTGAGCTATTCCGCCACATTTGTCGCTATTCATTCTCGAAGCTTCGTCTTAAACAGCTTTTATATTATACACGAAAACTGTCGATTTGTCAATACTTTACGAGAACTTTTTTTGCGACATTTTTGTAAACACATTATTCAATTATCTTTTCATCAATATAGGAAGCCATAAGGTCCGCAATATAGAAAAGTAAAGTCTGGGGATGTCTTTCATTAGTCTCCTGCAAAAGATTTCTGTATTCGTAATCCTCGCCGCCGAAAGGACCCATATGGTAGAATATTGTAAGCTCTTCTATAAATTTAAGAGGAATGAAATTTCTGATGATTCTGATACTTCTTGAAGAGTGGGGCAAAAGCACGGAAGGAGCTTTGACGTGAGACCACATTTCATAAGATTCCCATTTACCGTTAACTTTACGGTTTCGCTCCTCTTTCACGTAGTAGTTGCACTTGCAAAGGTCGTGGAGCAATGATGTGAGGATTATGCTATCCTCGTCCATTTCAACGCCTTTAAGGGCAAGAAGACCCTTAAAATTCTTATAAACGTTAAGAGAGTGTTCAAGAAGACCACCTTCAAAGTTATTGTGAAATTTAGCTGCGGCAGGTGCCGTATAGAAATCGCTCTTATTTTCAAGGTAATCCAAAAGTTTCTCAATACCGTCTCTTTTTACGGAGCTGAGAAGGGCAATAAACTCTTCTTTCTGCGCCGCCATAAGTTGGGTTCTGTCATTTTCAGCCATTACGAGTCAATCCTTTCAATAATATAAATCAATCTAAATATTTTACAGCTTCCAAGTTTCTGCGGAGAACGGATACACCCTTCCACGCAAAAGCTCTTTCTTTAAATCTTTTTTTAAATTCTCCGTTGGAAAGTCCGGAAATCATATCTTCGGTCAAGTTATACAAAAGATTTTCCTTATATTTTTCCGCATAAACCGAAGATTTCAAATTTTGGTTATAAGGGCATACGATTGAACAAATATCGCAGCCCCAAACGGATTTGGTTCTTCGCAATAAATCCCTTTGTTCAGCAGTTAATTCCCCTTTTTTCTGAGTAATTGCAGAAATGCATTTTTCACAATCAAAGCCAGAATCTAAAGCCTTTCCCGGGCAAGAAATCTTACATTTGAGACAATCGCCGCAACCGTTAGGAATAATTTTACCATTTAAATCTATTTCCGCATCGGTGCAAATATCACCGATAAATAAAAATGAACCAAATTCTTTGTTTATAAGTAAAGTGTTTTTTCCGATAAAGCCCAAGCCTGCCAAAACCGCCGCTTTCTTTTCGTTTATAGGGCTAACGTCCACGTGAGGCTCAAACTTATTTTCGGGGAAAAGCCTTTTTAACTCGGAAACTATTTCAGAAAGAAGTTCACCTACGACAACATGATAATCCGGAAGCATCGCGTAAATTGAGATGTTATGAGGCATTTCAGGCTTGAACCAATAAGGAATAAGGGTTACAAACACTTTTTTGAATTCCGTTTTTTCATAACTGAAAGAAACGTCTTCAAAATCGCAAGTCCCCACAGGTAGACCTCTCTTATAAAAAATCTCAATTACTTCTTTTTCGAGCATATGCCCAAAGCCTCCTTGGCAAGACGGTCCACAGCTTCGTTGAGAGTATTCCCCGTATGCGCTGTAACCTTAACGAAGCTAATATTCATTGCGCGCCTGTAAGCTTCCGTAAAACGAAGATATTCAACTGCACTCCAACTGTTTGCCTTCCAACGGTGCTGAAACCAAGCGGAAATACCTTCGTAATCGTGGTAAATTATAAGGTTTCTATACCCTTTTTCCGCAGATTTTTTTATTGCAGACATTGTCCCCATAAGCTCCCCCGCAACGTTTCTTGCACTGACAGCATTGGGATTATTCCCCACACCGTTAAACTCTTCCCTAGACCCGTCAGGATATAACATTACGCAGCCAAAAGAATATCTGAAAGTCTCAGAGTCAAAGCTTCCGTCAACGAAGGCGATAGCCGTTTCGGGAGGGCATTGAGGAATATCACACCCCGGTTCAAAATCCTCACCCTTAAGGTATGCTTCAGCCTCTTGGAGCGTATAAAAGCCACAATATTCAGCACCCTTAAAACCGCTTACAGCCTTTCGGCATTCCTCCCAAGAGTAAAAAATTCCCATTTGAGAGCCATTGCGAACTGCGTATATTTTCTTTTTTTGCGCCATTTAATCAATACCTATCCTTCTGCTTGAGAACCATATCTTTGACTTTCATCAAGCGCGTGGTATTTCCTCGCTCATTCTCGTCAAGCTTCATTACGATGCTTTTTATGGTTACTTGAAGATTGGGAATAAGAACGTGTTCCAAAGCATTAACCCTTCGCCTTGTTTTTTCAATTTCGGAAGCAAGAAGCATTACGCTTTTTTCCTTTTCCGCAAGCTCAACCAACTGCGGAAGAATATCTGAAAGCCCTTGAATCGCACCGTCAAGTTCTGCGGAAGTAAACGCAAAGCCGTAAGAGAAAATATCAGAACTGTTGCCATTCATTTTATAATCAAAAACAGGAACATCTACACTCATTATATTTTTCGACGATGGAGAAAGCTCCACACTTTGCTTTGGAAAAATAAGAGCTTCTTCAAGGGATTGTGGAGACATCACGGCAGAAACGCCTGCAAACGCCTCGTGGGAAAGTTTCAATTTTCCTTCAACTTCAGCCCTTAAATCTCTCGTTTTATGGACAAGCTCCAAAAACTGCTTTACCAATTCATCGCGCTTGTCTTTAAGGAGTTTATGACCTCGTTGAGCCGTTTTAAGCCTTTTTTTCAGCTTTGAAAGCTCCATACGGGTAGGATTGACCTTAATTATCTGAGCCATTTCCGTTTTCCTTTTTCATATACTTATCGTACATAGATTCTTTAATTCGTTTAAGCTCCGATTTGGGGAACATAGAAAGGAGTTCCCAGCCAATATCAAGAGTTTCCTCAATTGTTCTTGTGGTTTCGTAGCCTTGATTTACGTATTTTTCTTCAAATTCATCAGCAAATTTAGCGTAAATTCTATCTACGGGAGTAAGTGCCGCTTCGCCGAGAATAGTCATAAGCTCTTTAGCTTCTTTCCCCCTTGCATAGCAGGCAAAAAGCTGATTCATAGTACTAGCGTGGTCTTCACGAGTTTTACCTTCACCTATACCCTTATCTTTAAGACGGGAAAGGGACGGAAGAACGTCGATTGGAGGAGTAACACCCTTTTTATAAAGCTCACGGGAAAGAATAATCTGACCCTCAGTAATATAACCCGTAAGGTCGGGAATGGGGTGAGTTTTATCGTCTTCAGGCATTGTAAGAATGGGAATCATTGTAATACTACCGTTACTGTCTTTTCTTCTGCCTGCGCGCTCATACATAGTTGCAAGGTCTGTATACATATAACCGGGGTAACCTCTTCTGCCGGGAACTTCCTTGCGGGCAGCTGAAACTTCACGGCAAGCTTCTGCGTAGTTTGTAATATCCGTGATAATAACAAGAACGTGCATATCCAAATCGAAAGCCAAATACTCAGCAGCAGTAAGAGCAACTCGCGGCGTGGAAATTCTTGCGATTGCAGGGTCAGAAGCAAGGTTAATAAACAGTACGGTTCTGTCAATAGCTCCCGTCTTTTTGAAGTCAGAAATGAAAAAATCTGCCTCTTCAAAAGTAATGCCAACTGCAGCAAAAACTACTGCAAATTTTGAATCTGAATTACGAACCTTAGCCTGGCGTGCAATTTGAGCCGCAAGGTTTGCGTGAGGAAGACCTGCACCTGAAAAAACGGGTAATTTCTGACCTCTTACGAGAGTATTTAACCCGTCAATGGCAGAAACACCTGTCTGAATAAATTCAGAAGGATAATTTCTTGCGGCAGGATTCATAGGAACGCCGTTAATATCCATCATTTTTTCAGCAATTACGGGAACGCCGTTATCAATAGGTCTGCCCAAGCCGTCGAAAACTCGACCGAGAATATCAGGGGATACGCCAAATTCAATGCCCGTGCCCAAGAATCGGACTTTACTGTCTGCAAGGTTCATACCTGCGGAGCTTTCAAAAAGCTGAACGACAGCATCTGTGCCGTTCACTTCAAGAACCTTACAGCGGCGGCGTTCACCGTTTTGAAGCTCAATTTCGCCCAATTCGCCGTAAGTTACGTTTGAAACCTGCTTTACAAGCATCAAAGGACCTGCAACTTCCTGAATAGTTCTGTATTCTTTTATCATTTCAGCACATCCTCCTTCTTGTTATTTATTGCGGCAGAAATCTGCTCTTCCAGCATAGCCATAACTCGCTTGTATTCAACGTGGATTGCATCCTCGTGAGTTTCTTTCGCCCTTGCAATTCTTTCACGGACGGGAAGATCCGTAAGAGTATCAAGGTCAGCTCCTGCATTAAGAGCATCTGAAGCTTTTTTATAGTAATTAAGAATAAGTTTTAAAATAACGTTTTGTTTTTCTATGGAAGTAAATGCATCTTCTGCCACGAAAGCATTCTGCTGAAGGAAGTCTTCACGAATTGAACGGGCAGTTTCCATAATAAGTCTGTCTGAGGGGGAAATTGCATCAATACCTACGAGTTTTACTATTTCGTCAAGCTCGTTTTCTATCTGCAAAAGCTTGATTGCTTCCCCAGTCATTGCCGGCCATTCTTTATCAACTGTTTCGCCCACGTTTTTATTTATCTTATCTTGATAAAGTGAGTAAGAAGTGAGCCAGTTAATTGCAGGGAAATGACGTCTGTAAGCAAGTGAAGAATCCAAACCCCAGAAAACTTTTACGATACGCATAGTAGCCTGCGCCACAGGGTCGGAAAGGTCACCGCCTGCGGGAGAAACTGCCCCGATAGCAGTAAGTGAACCTTTTCTGCCGTCAGAACCGAGGCAATAAACGTGGCCTGCGCGCTCGTAGAACTGAGCAAGTCTTGAAGTCAAGTAAGCAGGATAGCCTTCTTCCCCGGGCATTTCTTCAAGTCTTCCTGACATTTCACGGAGCGCCTCTGCCCAACGGGAAGTGGAGTCAGCCATAATAGCAACGTCATAGCCCATATCTCTGAAATATTCGGCGATGGTAATACCTGTGTAAATGGATGCTTCACGTGCGGCAACTGGCATATCTGAAGTATTTGCAATCAGAACAGTTCTTTGCATCAAGCTTTCACCTGTGCGAGGGTCTTTCAGTTCAGGGAATTCCATAAGAACGTCCGTCATTTCATTACCGCGCTCACCGCAACCGATATAAACAACAACGTCAACGTCAGACCATTTTGCAAGCTGGTGCTGAACTACGGTTTTACCGCTTCCGAAGGGACCGGGAACGCATGCAGTACCACCTTTTGCAAGAGGGAAAAATGCGTCAATAACTCTCTGCCCGGTAACAAAAGGAACTGAAGGAGTCATTTTTTCTTTGTAGGGGCGAGCAGTTCTTACGGGCCAACGCTGCATCATTGAAATTTCGCAGGAATCCCCGTCTGGCTTTTTGATTTTTGCAACGTGCTGAGCAACAGTATAACTGCCGCTTCTGATGTAAATCACTTCACCCTCAATATTTGGGGGAACCATAATTTTATGCAAAAGTGAGGGGGTTTCGCGAACTGTACCTACAACGTCCCCTGCCTTTACGTAATCACCGATTTTTACGGTGGCTTCAAATTCCCAATATTTTTCTCTGTTAAGAGGAGGAACGTCTATCCCCTTTTCAATATTGGAACCATATTTTTCTCTGATAGTTTCAAGAGGTCTTTGAATACCGTCGAAAATATTTGTAATAAGACCCGGACCAAGTTCAACGGAAAGCTGCATTTCGTCTGAAACGACAACGTCTCCCGGACCGAGGCCTGCCGTTTCTTCATAAACCTGAATTGAAGCTTTATCACCGCGCATTTCAATAATTTCACCAATAAGCCTCATTTTGCCAACTCTGACAACGTCAAACATATTGGCGTGGCCCATTCCCTCCGCAACAACGAGAGGACCGGCAACTTTTATTATTCTGCCTTCGGGTTTAGTCGTAGCCATATAAGTAATCTCCAATCTGCCGCTAAATAACAATGGTTTAAATTCAAATCCCCATTAGCGACTTATGGAGATTTCAGACTTTTTGCTGCTTTTTAGTCTAACAGCGGCAAGCCGTATTTCAATACTGACCGGTGCAAAGTTGCACAAATCACATTTCTAATTGTTAAGTGTAATATCTGCTCCGATAGCTTTTTCGACCAAAGCTTTTATATTTGCCATACCCGTGCCTTGAGAGCCTGAAGCCGCAGGAATTGAAATAATTGCAGGCAATGGGGATTCAGAATAATCATCGAGCACTCCCGGCATAGCATTATAGAAATTTTCAGTTAAAAATATTATAGGGAAAGACTGATCTGAGGCTAACTTCCTCAATATTTTTGCAGCCTCTTCAGCACTTTCAACAACGAATACGGAGCAGCCTATAGCCATAAAGCAAAGAACACTTTCTTTATCTCCGATACAAGCGATTTTTTTCATATCCGTATTCTCTCCTTACGCTCTGAGTCTTTCTTTAGCTTTTTCAGGGTCAATACCTGAAGCTACGGAAGAAAGAGCAATTCTAATATTTGTAACTTCCTTTTCCTTTTCAAGCAAATATCCCGCTACCACCTGAGGTCCAAAAGAAACGGAGTTCATTTTCTTCACCAAACCGTTAAGGTAATCCGTCACGTTAGATTCCAGTTTGCCTAAAGAAAGGTTTTCAGCATTTATGTTTTCAAAAACTTTCCTGTAAGGTGTTGACAAAAGGAACTTATAAAATTCCTCAGATTTACCGTAATATTTTTTTATAGAGTCGGCACTTACAACACCTGAATAAGGTAAAAGTACGTATGATAAAAACTCTGCGTCTTTACCCATTTTTTTGCATCGGAAAAAAATCATTATGTTGGTCAAATCCGCTTTAGCGTTAAAATATTCCACCAAGAAATCAAAACCTGAATTTTCACAGCGAGCTTTAATATATTCAAAGCAAGCGTTATCTGCAATAATATCTATTCTTTGCGGGTCTCCGGTTTCTGAAGCTTCTGAAACGGCAGACTCAACAACTTTTACAAGGGCACCGTTAAGAAGTTTTTTATTCCTCTCGCGGAAGCCTTCTTTTAAAGCAGGAATGGGTATATTGCCGCTGTCATCCAGCATTGAATCAGGGGAAACACCCAACATTTCTGCCTTTATCAAAGCTTTCAAATTCTGAAAATCGTATTTGACTTTCAAAAGACTAACCAATTCAGAGTCCCCAATAATTGACGTTACCAATTTATAAGCGTCATTAAGCTCTTTAGTCAGTACTTTATCCAAATTTTTCAAAACGCTTTCATTACCTTGAGATGATGAAAAATTCAAGCCCTTATCTTCAAGAAGCTTTATGGCATCACTAACCGAACGGGATTCGACTATTTTAAACAAAGTATCAAAACCTACTGAGCTTTTTTGCGAAACGGCACGAAGTCTGACTGATGCGTGAAGGTAGTCGGTATCTCTAAATTTTTTCATTCCAACTCCTCCTATTCCGCAAACAAGACCTTAACCGCAATGGGTTCAAGCTCTGCTCTCTTTACGGAAAGAAGCTCCTCCACGGTACATACTACCTGTATGTTACCATTTTTAACTATAAAACCGTCGGGAAGCTTTTTGACGGTAGTTTTTGAGATTTTAAAATCACCCTGAAGATGAGGTCTGACAAGCTCTGAAATACGGGAATCCCTATCTGAAAAATACAGAGTTCCTTTATTTGCGGAAGCGTTTGCCAAAGAAGCAAGAAATACCGCATATTCTCCATCGGGGAGATTTTTCAGCTTATTACAAACTACTGCAAAGGTTTCGTCAATAACCTCACGTTTTGCGGCAAGCTTCATTTTTCTTGATTCCAAAGAAGTCATACTTCGCACGTGGTTAACAGCCTCGATAGCTTCCTTTTCCGCAGCCTCAAGACTTTTTGCATAATCCTCCGCAGCCTTTTTCTTGGCTTCTTCAACGATGGCAACCGCCTGGTTTTTTGCGGCAGAAATAACGGACTCAACCTCAGTTGATGTATTAAGATTTATTTTTTCAAGAATATTTTCTAAGCCCATATCCTACCTCCATGTTATATAAAGCATTCACAGTAAATTACTTAATGATGAAGTTTACCATAAGGAAGGAGATAAGGAGAGCGAAAAGCGCGTACGTTTCAACCATTGCGGCAAGAGTGATACCTTTAGCAACGTCGTTGGGATTTTTAATAAGAATATTTACGGCAGATGCCGCACAACGAGCCTGATAAATTGCAGAGAAAAGGCCTACAATACCAATGGGCAAGCAAGCAATGAAAACGAAAAGACCCTGTTCAAGAGTAATTGCAGTAAGTGAATCACTGAAAAGACCCAACTTCAAGCAAGTAATAAATGCTATAAGAAGACCATAAATGCCCTGAGTTCCGGGAAGAGCTTCAAGAATAATAAGCTGCCCGAATTTTGAGGGGTCTTCAGCAACGAGGCCGGAAGCTGCTTCACCAACAATACCAACGCCGCGAGCAGAACCTATACCTGCAAGGATTGCAGCAAGAGCCGCACCGAGAAACGCCCAGAAAAGGCCTTCGTTCAAAAACGTAAAATAATTAACTGTTGCAGCAGTTGTTGTAAGATTTGTAAGAAACATAATTTTTTCCTCCGTTATTCTGTTTAATTTGATTTAATGATTTCAGTATATTTACCTTCAACGCCCAACGCATTGAATCTTTGCCCGCCCGCTTCGTAGAATTTACCGAAGAATTCGATAAACTGAAGTCTTGAAGCGTGAACGTAAGAACCCAAAGCGCAAAGCGCGAAATTCAATACGTGACCGATAATGAAAATTATAATAAAAACTATCGCGCTGATAAATCCCGAACCGCCAAGTGAACCAAGCTTATTGAACACACTTCCGATAACTCCCGTTGAAAGCCCCAAAGCCAAAATACGAGAATAAGAAAGAATATCAGCAAGATACCCCGTTACGTCATAAAGACTCATAACGCCCGAAACTATCTTTTTAATAATACTTTTTTCGCTTCTTCCCTGAGTTGCAATAAGCCCCACAGCGCCGCCTATTGCCATTACGGAACCGATTGTAGTGAAAACTCCACCAAAAATCAGCATCGGAACTCCAAGAAGAAGAATCATCCAAAAGCCCACGTCAAACAAAGCGTCAAGCCATTTACCACGCTTTATCATCATGTATCCTTTAAGACCGAGACCTGCAAGAATATGGATAAACCCCACCGCAAAAGAAACTACCAGCATTGTAAGAGGGTCTGCCACAGGGTCAAACCACAAAGGTTTCAAAGCAATTTCGCTGCCGAAGTAAGTAGATGCAACCACTCCTACTGCGTCACCGAAGAAAGTGCCGAACATAAATCCCCAAAAAGCAGTTGAAATTCCGCAAAACATAAACATTTTAAGCATTCTGCGAAGCCCTTTGCCTAAGCTTAGGAATTTTAATCCCAAGAAACACGCCAGAGTCATTACCATTCCATAACCTGCGTCTGAAAGCATCATACCAAATAGTAAGAAGTAGAAGGGTGCAACCATAAATGTTGGGTCCAAACCTCTGTAACTGGGTAGAGAATACATTTCGGTAATAGCTTCAAAAGGTTCTGCCAAAGCATTATTTTTCAACTTTATGGGAGGCTCTTCATCTTCAGCAGGGTCAGAGGCCTCGTAATAGCAGGAATATTTCTTCAAAAGCTCTGTCAGCTGACTTTCTTGCTCTTGAGGAAACCAACCCTTCAGCATAAAAGCTGAACCTGTCGTCACCAAATTACTTCTGACAGAAGTGATTTTTTTCTTATTTGAGATAATATCAATAAGCTTTCGAACCTTATCATAGTTTTCGTTTGAAAGCTCTTGAAGCTCTTTTTCCAAAGCCTCTTTTTCAGCTTTCAAATCTTCAAGTTCAAGCTTGAGCTTTGCCAAATTTTCAGCAGCGGTACCTTCAAGCCCGTCGAATTGAATTTTTGAGAAATTAAGCTCGGAAAGGCGAGATTCCAACTGTTTTTCGTAAGAATCAAGGTAAATAACGGTAACGTATCTTACCTTATTGCCGATACTTACAGTTTCAGCCCACACGGGTGTAGATTCCGTTTGACCGTCAAGTTCCGTTTCCATAATATCTTCAATTCTGACTTTCTCATGCACGGTACCTAATATTTGAGAAGAAAATCTTGAAGGTTTTCTTCCCAGTGGCGTAGGAAGCGAAACCCAAGGCTTCAAAGCACTGATATTCTGAGAAATTTTATTCAAGGAACTCTTAAAAGCATTTATCTCTTTTTGAAGCTCCAAAGCTTTCTTTGCGGAAGCTTTAACTTCAGATTCAAACTCACCGTCATCAAAATCAGACCTTGAGATCTTTTCTTTTTGGGCAAATAACGATTTTTTCGCAGTATAATTCGTTCCCATAAGCTTCATTGCAGAATCAAGCAAACTTAAATCTTCAGAAAACTCACCATCTGCAATTACGGCACCGTCCCGCTTGACCATCACCCCGATTTCTCCCAAATCAGGCTCAAAAATCGGCGAAACATCAACCGCTGAAAGCCACATAAGATCGTTAAGAACTGCCTCTTTTTCAGAATTCAACCCAATAAGAGTGAGTTTTTTCATTTTTACTATTGCCATGATTCAAGCACCTTCTTAACCACAGCGTCAGCAGCTTTATCTATGTGAGTTCGAGCCTCCGCTTTCAGAGCTTCGCATTCATCCTGGGATTTTTCCGTCAAAGCAAGAGTCAATTCACGACCTCGTTCTTCCGTCAGATTTCTCACAAGCTTAATCTTAGCGTTTGCATTCAATTCGGATTCTTCAATAATCTTTTCCGCTTCCGCTTTTGCCTCTTCAATAATTTTTCCGGCATCGGATTCGGCATCTTTCAGACGCTCCTGAGACTTCAGCTCCGCATTATAAATAAGTCTTATAACTTCACCTGCGCGGCTAGGCAAATTCTGGTTTTCCTCGAAAGCGTTATTTTCCTGCATCTTCTGAATATCCGGCATTAGGTCTCCTCCTCTTCCATATTGATTTCTGGAAATGATAAACATTTCTCATTATACTTATAGTATACCAAAATGTCTGTTTAAAGTCAATACCTTTAAGAAAAAAACTAATAAATTTTTTGTTGATTTTACACTTATAAAACAGTATTTTTCAAACAAAAATCGTCGAACCTTATTTCCAGAAAATAGGTCCGACGGTTTAAATATATATTATACAGAAAATAAAAAAATATACCTTCAAAATCAAAGTACCATCGTAAAGCACCACAATGCCGTCATCAGAATAGAAGAATAAATTCCAACGGAAATAGGAGCCGCTACTGATCGTTTTTTAGCAGAAACGGAATAACGCTCGTAAGCCAAAACTACTGCCGCACACATTACAGCCACGATGTAAATGGGAAGAAAAATATGCACACCAAAAACAAATCGAGCAACGACGGCTGCAACTGCAAGGGGAATGGTAAAAAACCAAGTTCTGTGGTCATAAATTTTATACTTTTCGTTCATAGCCACAAATTCAAACACTACGAAAGTAACTGCTGAAACAGTGAAGCCGAGAATTAAATACAAAACGGTTTTCCAACTCCACCCTACGAGAGTAAGCCCCGTAATAAAAAGCAACGATAGGGTGATAATTCCCACATAAAAAAATTTACCGTGTTTCATAAGTTTTCTCCTTTCAGACTATCCCGCCCACTTTAAGCATAAGGCAAAGTATGATGACGTTTAAAAGAGATATTACCGAAAGCCAAATAGTCGGCAAAATTTTGCCCTTTCCGTTTTTAACGGTAAAAAGAGAAAGAGGCACCATAAAGGAGAAAATCCCCAAAGCGCCTAAATTTGCAGAGGTTGAAAGTGGTGTTATAAGATTTATGAGAAGTGAAAAAATTTCAATCAACGACGCGCCCACAAAGCAACCTGAAACAACTGCAACAGAAACGTCAAATGGAAGTTTTTGCCCGAAAAATCTAAAAGCAAAAAACAGAAGCATCCCGCTAAAAAGAGCCAATGCATAGCCGCACAGCGCACCTATGGGGAAAATAAGAAAATTCCCTGCGGGAACATCAGCCCCTACGTTTTCCAAAAACAGTTGCAAAGCAAAAAGTGCAAAACTGAGCGCAGGGAGCAGCGGAAACAGGAACCACTGAATTTTTCCCGTTTTATACGCAAGCTCAGTAGGGTCAAAAAGAGCCTTCAAAAAGCTAATAAAGCTGGGATTATCAGGGTATTTCACCTTATAATCAATGTCAACCTCTTCTACAACTTCTTCAATATTTTCAACCGGTATTATATCCTCTTTACGTTCATTTTCATTCATAATAAATTCCCCTCAACCGTTGTCGTTACTCTTCTCCGTTATTATGCAGCTTGGAAAGAGCTCTGTATATATCCTGCATTTTTCTATCTGTTTCAGCAATAGTCTCAGCGCATTCAAGGAGCTTTGCCTTCATTTCAGCAGGAACTTCTTCCGGGTTTTTGTATTTAAGCTCGTGCTCAAGACTTGCCCAATAATCCATTGCGATGGTTCTTATTTGAATTTCCACGTTTACGTTTTCCTTTCCGTCAGAAAGGAATACAGGCACGTTCACAACCAAATGCAAACTTCTATATCCGTTTTCCTTAGGTCTTTTAATATAGTCGGAAACCTTAACTACCGTTACGTCATCTTGATTGGTGAGAAGATCAGCGATAGTATAAATATCATCAATATATTGGCAGATAACTCTGATACCTGCAATATCTGTAATGCTCTCCGTTATTGTTTTAATATCCGAATCCAAGCCTTTTTTCAGAAGCTTATTGAAAATACTCTGAGGCGATTTCAAGCGGGTTTGGATATTATGTATGGGATTTCTCTTATATCTGAAATGGAACTCACTATCCAAAATTTCAAGCTTAGTGCTCATTTCTTTTATTGCTGCGGAATAGACGTTCTGAATGGTAAAATAATCCTTTAAAAGCTGACCGAATTTATTAGGTGTCAGCTTCGCCATTTCAGAACTGCTAAGTTCCTCAAGCTCTTCTATTCCAAATTTTTTCTGCGCTTTAAGCACGTCAAATCCCTCCCGAACAGATTTTTACTGTATTTTTTTCGCTTCTGGCTTTCTATAACTATTATAACATACTTTGCAAGAAAAAGCAACACGAAAAATAAATTCTTACTTATTTTTAATAATTAAAAAGAGGAAGTCCTCTTTCGAAGATTTCCTCTTGTAATTTACCATTCAAGTTTCTTTGCAGGTTCTTTACCCTCAGCATTTACGTAATCTCTTGGGTCAACGGTTTCACCGTCAATAGCGATTCTGAAATGCAAGTGGTTGCCGGTTGCGGTACCGGTTTTGCCAACGTATCCGATAATATCACCTTTTTTGACTTCCATACCGACAGCCAATCCCTCTTCAAATTTTGAAAGGTGGCAATATGTGGTGGTAATGCTGGAACCGTGGTCAATAACGACTTTATTACCGCCGCCCGTATTTACCCACTGGTACATAATAAGAGTACCATCGTTTACTGCATAAATTGGAGTTCCTCCCGGTGCGGCAATGTCAATAGCATCGTGGAAGGATTTATCAAAATTTCTATATCCGTAACCTGAAGTTATGTAATCGTTTTCAGGAGGCAATGGCCAGATAATATCGCCGCCCACGTATTTTTTCTGTCTGTCAAGAAGAGTCTGAATCCATTCGTCCATTTCTTTTTCAAGTCTGTCAAAACGAGCCTCTTCGTCTTCAATATCCGAAATAGAATCTGCAATATTTGCGATAGAAGCATCCAACGCTTTTACCTGGCTTTCCTGCAAACTTTTAGCGTCTTCCAACCGAACAAGGGCATTCTCTTGAATTTCAAGTTCTGTTTCAATATCAGACTTGGTATTTTCAATAAAAGAAATAGATTCTTTCATACCGTCAAGCAAATATTTATCGTATGCCACCATATCAGTAACAAAATCTATTTTAGTGAGAAGGTCTGAAAAATTTGCCGAGGTAAGAATTACCTCAAGGTAAGAAAGCTCTCCTGCTTCATAGCTTGCGCGGATACGGGATTTATATCTTTCATAATATTCCGCATATTCAACTTCAGCGACTGAAAGTTCTTCTTTTTTCGTTGCAAGGCGAGAATTTAAATCGTTAATCAGCCAGTTAAGAGTAATAATTTCCTTGTCAGTTTCCAGAACCTGGTTTTCCATAATTTCTTTTTGCTTTATGGCGCTTTTCTGCTCACTCTTAGCAGCTGCAAGCTCTTTTTTAAGGTTTTCCTGCTTTTTAGTCAAGTCTGCCAACTCGTCCAAGGCTTGCTCGTAAGCTTTAGCGTCCTCTTCTGTTTCAAACTGTATTTTAGCTTCAAAATTTATAACAAAAATTGCTGAAATTACCATAATGAAAGTGAGGCAAAAAGCCACTATTCTGTTTTTGACTGAAATCTTCAATCTATATTCTCCTTTCAAAAATCAATGGTTAAAATGTCCACGTGCGTATTCAGTATACCATTATTTCGACAAATTGTCAACAACCAAATGTATGAAAACCGTGAACAAAAATCTAAACTTCAAAAAAATGCAGAAGAATAAGGGATTCTTATTCTTCCGTTAGCATTATAATATTTCTTCGTAGCTTTTTATATACTTTTCGCTGAGAGCTTTGACTTCATCTTGCTCTCTTTCACAATAGTCTTCAATCCCGGTAACTCTGTATCCGTGCTTACGGAGAGTTCTTATACTGTAAACCGCGTCCTCAAAAACCATAGTGTTTTCTTTCGTGGCTTCGGGTCCGTGAAGTTCAAGGCTTTTATCGAAAATATCGGGGTGATACTTCCCTCTTCCGACCTCTTCTGTGGTAAGAACAAATTTGAAGTAATGAGAAATCCCCAATCTTTCCAAAACTGCATTGACCTCTCTTTGGGGTGTAGCGGTGGCAATGGAGCATTTCACGCCTTCTTTTTGAAGCTTTTCCAAAAACTCGCGAGCAAAAGGCTTGAAATCAATAACCGTGCTGTAAAACTTATTCATCATATCCAAAGCGGAAGGTCTGTCAATTTCAACTTCTGGGTATCCGTATCTTTCATTAAGATATTTTGAGGTATCTTTCCAATTATAATTCAAGCAATCGGCAAGAATAACGTCTTTAACGGCTTTTTCGGGGAAATCTTTATACCCGTATTGCGCGTTAAGAAAGGCAAAAGGCAGCCCTCTCCAATATTTCATTGAATCAACGATAGTCCCGTCAAGATCAAAAACGGCAAATTTATAATCCATAACCATACCTTCTACAATTTATGATAAAGTTAGTATATCAAAAAATAATAAATATGTCAATATTTTAATCTTGTCTTTTTTATTAAAATGAAATATAATAAAGAGGATACAATTTAAAAGAAGGAAAAACCATATGAAGTTTTCAATACATACCTTAGGCTGTAAGGTCAACCAATATGAAAGCGAAGTCGTTGCGGAAGAATTGGAAAAAAGAGGGCATAAAAAAGCATCCCAAGGTGAAGCTTGTGATATTTGCTTTATAAACACTTGCGCCGTAACTGAAGAAAGCGTCAGAAAATCTCTGCAGATAATACGCAGAGCTAAAAGGCTGAACCCCAACGCAATTATAGTCTCCGCAGGCTGCGCTTCCCAATCCAAAGACCACAGAATAAGGTTTGAAGAAGTTTGCGATATTGTTATCGGAAATAAAAACAAACCGGAAATCCCCAAGCTTATAGAAAAATATATTGCCGAAAGAAAAAAAATATCTTCATTTACTGAAATCGCTGAAGAAAAAGAATTTGAACCGATGACAGCCATAACAGGAGAAAGAACACGAGCTACATTGAAAGTGCAGGACGGCTGCAACAATTTCTGCAGTTATTGCATTATTCCTTACGTCAGAGGTAGAATCAGAAGCAAAGCCTTTGATTTGGCGGTAAATGAAATCAAAAACCTCGTAGAAAAAAGCTGCTACAAAGAAATCGTGCTTACGGGTATCCATTTAGATAATTACGGCAAAGATTTAGGGAACGTGACCCTTATGGATTTGCTGGAAGCGGCAGAAAAAGTTGAAGGGTTGGAAAGAATCAGACTCAGCTCATTGGAACCTACGTTTATTACGAAAGAAAATGTGGAACGAATGAAAAAGCTGACCAAGATCTGCCACCACTTCCATCTTTCACTCCAAAGCGGCTGCGACGAAACTCTTGCTCGAATGAACAGAAAATATACCACAACAGATTACGAAAACTGCGTAAATCTGTTGAGAAACGCATTTGAAGACACGACCATTACTACAGACATTATAGTAGGCTTCCCCGGAGAAACGGAAGAAGAATTTGCAAAAACTATGGCTTTTGCAAAAAAAATCGGCTTTGCCAAAATTCATATTTTCCCGTTTTCAGAGCGCCAAGGAACTGCCGCTGCAAAAATGGAAGGAAAACTGTCTGCTGAAATTAAAAATAAAAGAGTCCACATTCTGAACGAAATCGCTTCCGAAACCCGTAAAGAGTTTTTAAAGAAGACAGTAGGAAAAACTGTTTCCGTACTTTTCGAAACGGAGAAACACGGCAAATTACACGGATACACACCAAATTATATAGAAGTTATCGCAGAGGGTCCGAAAGACCTTTGCAATAAAATTGCTAATATTTACGTAACGGGCGCCGACGAAGACTATGTTTTTGGGAAATTGATATAAAAAATACGGAGAAGATCTGCGGGTTTTCTCCGTAATTTTGCTATTTAGAAAATTTTGCCGCAAATATGCCAAAAAAACAAGATTGTTTTTACATAAAAAGGGTGTATAATATATTTGCAATCCAAAAGAAAGGTTTATAAATATGGAATACTATAATTATAACGAAAACACACCGATTATCGAAAAAAAGAATAAATCTGCACTTCCCGCTGTTTGCGCAATTCTTTGTGTGATGTTGGTTTTCAGCATTGCGTCAACAGCCGCAGTTTCGTATTTTTATATTAAAGATAAATCGAACACTCAAACCGTTGAAGACTTAAGAGCTGAAATTTACGAAGAATTAAACCAACAGTATGAAACAGAAATGGAAGAGTTGAATTCCACAGTAGAACTTCTTCAGACAAGCATTAAAAATACCCCCTCATATTCGCAAGGAATCATTTCTCAGCTTGATCAGCTTGTAAGCCCTGTTGTTGCCATTGCAGACGCAGTAAGACCCTCAATAGTTGGTATCAGAGTTGTAGTTCCTTCTTCAAAAATTCATTCGGGATTTTTCTGGTACGAAACGGGAGAATCAGAATCCACAGGTTCAGGTATAATTTTAACGGCTGACGGTTATATTGCAACTAATTACCACGTAGTTTCTTACTATGATGAATACGAAAACGTGCTCATAAGTGTAATTCTTGAAAATGGAACTGAGCTTGAAGCGAAGCTTATCGGAGGTGACGAAGCAAACGACCTTGCGGTAATCAAAGCAGAAACAAACGGAATCGATCTTCCAGTCGCAACCTTGGGCTTATCTGATAATCTTCAGGTTGGAGAGGTTGTGGTCGCAATCGGAAATCCTTTGGGGATTCAATTTGCAGGAACTGTAACTATGGGCATAGTCAGCGCTTTAGATAGAAATATCAGTTCTGAAAACACCGCCGAAACGCTCATTCAAACTGACGCCGCAATAAACCCCGGCAACAGCGGTGGCGCACTTATCAATTCAAAAGGAGAAGTTATTGGAATCACTTCAAGTAAAATCGCAGATACTGATGTTGAAGGGCTGGGATTTGCAATTCCCATTGATTATGCAAAACCTATAATTGACGATATTATTCAGTACGGTTACGTTAAAGACAGACCTGCAACAGGTATTTCCGGTCAGACCGTTTCTTCGACAATGTCAAGATATTACGGAATCCCGGTAGGCGTAATGGTTACAAACATTGACGAAAACAGCGGCGCGGATTTAGCAGGAATTGAGGAATACGACGTCATTACTGAAATCAACGGCACGAAAATTTCTTCAATGGAAGATATACAGGCAATTAACGAATCTCACACAGTAGGAGACATACTTCAAATAACCTTTTACAGAAACAGAGAATACCATACTATAAACCTTAAGCTTCTTGAAGATAGAGGTAGATAAAAAGAACGGTTTATTTCACGGAATTTTAAGAAATCAACTATTGCAAAATTTGCAAGTATATGTTATAATAGTAGTGTTGTCTGTGCGCATACAGGGAACGCTGCTGATTTTTAGGCAGCGGAAGCCACAAACCTCAGACTTCGTGCGGTCCTCTGCTTTTCTCGGCACGAACGCTCATTATTATTAACTGAATCTCAGGAGGAACGAGAAAATGAACAAACTTGCAGAATTCACAAAAGACCAGCTCCGTAGCGAAGCTTTGCCTCTCGAAATCGGTAACACTGTAAAAGTTCACGCTAAAATCAAAGAAGGTTCACGTGAAAGAATTCAGATTTTCGAAGGCACAATCATCTCCAAAAAACACGGCGGTGTTTCTGAAACATTTACCGTTCGTAAAGTAGCTTACGGTGTAGGCGTAGAAAGAACATTCCCCGTACATTCTCCCAACGTAGAAAAGGTAGAAGTTGTACGTGTTGGTAAAGTTCGTCGTGCTAAGCTTTACTATCTGCGTGACAGAGTCGGCAAAGCTGCCAAAGTCAAGGAGAAGCTGTAAAC
>JAFSHW010000008.1 GCA_017440085.1 Clostridia bacterium | reverse complement strand
GGTGCTGCGGCGGGTGCGGGTGCTGCAACAGGAGCTGCTGCAACGGGTGCGGCAGGAGCTACAGCAACAGGTGCGGAAGCAGCGCCGACTTCTTCTACTAAAACTTCATATGCTTTACCGTTTACGGTAATATTAAATTTTCTCATTAGTAAATTTCCTCCATTTGCCGAATCGACGGCTATTATTTTCAGATTCTTCTGAATGATTTTATTCTATATTTGGATGTGGGAGCAACCTGATCGTAATAAGCTGCTACTGCTGCAGCAATAACTGCGGCATTTTCGTCGTCGTTACCTGCGGAAGCTGCGGTAATGGGCGCTGCCTTGGGGGTCTTCGCAACGGGTGCTGCCTTAGGTGCCGCGGTTGTATTCTTGCCTTTATTGGGGAGAGTATAGAAGAAATACTCAAACGCATAAAGCACGCCCATAATAAGAGCAAGAACCGCAAAAACTATCAGGATACCGATAACTGCGATCTGAAGACCGTAACCGAGTTTACCCAAAACATCTTCGGGTACGTTTGCAGCACCTTCAACTGCGGCGAACATCACGGAGAGAAGTATGTTGTTCATAATTCATACCTCCGATTATTCTTTGTCCGCAAGCATATCAAAGCCGCTGATAAGAAGCTGTCTTGTTGTGTTGATCTCTATAATATCGTCAACGTAGCCCCTCTTCGCCGCTTCATAAACGGAAGCGATTGTTGTTCTGTATTTTTCAATAAGAGCAGTTCTTTCCTTTACGGGGTCACCGGAAGTCTGAACAAGCTCCTGCGCGCACATAAAGATTGCGCCTGTTTCAGCAGGAAGAGCTGCAACTTCAGCCGTGGGATATGCGTAAACAAAGTCAGAGCCTGTTTCTTTGGAGCACATAGAAACGTAACCGGAACCGTATGCTTTACCCATAATAAGAGTAATTTTGGGAACGGATGCGTTGATGTAAGAAAGTGAAAGCGCAGAAGCGTCTTCTATATTTTCGCCCGCATCGGGTTCAAAACCGTTAGTATCAACGAGTGTAAGCACGGGGAGTCCGAAGTCTTCGCAAAGAGAGATGAACTTAGCGGCTTTCTTTGCAGCGTCGGAAGTGAGAGCACCACCGTTTTCACAGTTCTGGTTTGCAACAACACCTACTGTCATACAATCGAGATTGATAACCGCAGTAACGAGATTCTTTGCAAATCCTTTGTAGAATTCAAGCATTTTGCCGTCGTCAGCAATAGCTGTGATAACGGACTTAACGTCGTAAGTATCTGCGGAGAGAATTGTTTCGATCTCAGGAACGAGACGGTTTGCATCATCTGCAGTAACGGGAACGTCACACATAGTTGCAAGAAATGCTTTAACAGCGGCAACTGCTGCTTCGTCGTTTTCGCAAATTTCGCTTACTGTGCCATTTGCGAGAGCTTTATCTGCTGTGCCTGCATCAACGTCGTTAAAGCGAGCTTTTACAACGTCGGGGGAAGACATAAAGAGTTCTGAACCCTTAACGATTACTGAATAATCCGCCATTGCGGGAAGGAATGAAAGAGGACCGGAAGCTGTGCCGAATACTACTGAAGCGTGAGCACATTCACCTGAAACCGCATTGAAAGCGGATATAATTTTGCCGTAACCGGCAAGAGCGTCTACACCTTCGTGAAGACGAATACCGCAGCTATCAAGCATTGAAACGATAGGAGCCTTTGCCTTCAACGCCATAGCGGCAATATCACAGATTTTTTTACTGTTCATTTCGCTGATGCTTCCCTTGAGGACTGAAATATCCTGAGAGAAAGCAAATACGAGCATACCATTAACTGCGCCGTAACCCGTTACAACACCTTCAGCTTCGGCATCTACGCCGTTAAGCTCTGTGGGGCGCTGCTTTACGAAAGCGCCTGTCTCTACGAATGTACCCTCGTCGAACAGAAGCTGTAATCTTTTTCTTGCTGCACTCATCTTATCAGGAGCGCCTTCAATAGCGGCCCTCTGCTTAATAAGCTCAGCAGTTCTACCCTGAACATCCATGTTCGATAATACCTCCAAAATGTTTATTTTAACAAACTAAATAATGTTACTGAAAAAACAGGGCTCGTCCTATCCTTAATTAAAGAAAATTCGATTGTTACGCAGGAATCAAACAATATCCCATTTTCTCACTATATATTATACATTAAAATGTCAAATTTTTCAATAGAAATCTTCTGATTATAAGATGAACTAATTGTGAAGTTACCTATTGACAAGCCCTTCCTTTAGTGCTATAATATAAAAAACACTTTTACGGAACGGATGGTAGAAATATGATAATTGATAACCTTAAAAATCTCGAAAAATACGTAGGCGGAAGCGGCTACGTTGCAAAAGCTATGGAAATAATCTCGTCTCTTGATTTGGAAAACCTTGAAGTGGGAAAATACATCCTTGAAGAGGGAAAACTTTTCTATATGATTCAACAGTACGATTCCCACAAATGGGAAGACGGAAAGTTTGAAACACACAATAAATTTACTGATATTCAGTTGGTAATCAAGGGCGAAGAAATCATCACATTTGCTGAAAGAAACTCTCTTAACGAAAAAATTCCATATAACGAAGTGAAAGACATTACCTATTACGACGATTCCGTAAGGGGCGAAGATTTTATTCTCCGTGAAGGCGATTTTATGATTCTCGAACCCAACGACGGCCACAAACCGGGTAATTCAATCACAGACCCTGTTCCCGTTAAAAAGCTTGTGTTTAAAGTAATTTCAGAATAAAAATGTTAAATGGAACCTTGTTTTTGCAAAAAATGAGGTTCCTAAAATTTTTTTCAAATAAAGTGGAACATTTTCCAATTTTAATCGTCTAACAAGTAAAAGAAAAAAACAAACTATAATTTAAGCGGGAAAACCCTAAATTTCCGCTTAACAGAAAGGAATGGTATAATTATGAAAAAGGTACTTTCAACGATGGCAATTATGCTTGCAATATGCTTGGTAACTGCATTATGCTTTGATTTTGCATCTGAAAGAATGAAGCCCCAAAACGAGGTAAAAAACGGAATCGAATACTTTTCCAATGAAGCAGAGTTGCTTGATTATATGGAAGAGCATTTCGTAAACAGAAACTACTACTCAGGTCTTGATTTTGGTCTCAAAAATGAAAATTTCGACATTATCGCAGAAGAACCAAGCGTGGACTATGCTGAACCTGAAGCACCTACAGCGCCTATGAGCCCTAACGCGCCTACAGCGGAAGACTCGTCGGCTGAAGATGACCACTCTGAAACCAACGTACAAGTTGACGGCGTTGACGAAGGCGATATTCTCAAAACAGACGGAAATTTCATTTACATCGTTCAAAGCGACATATTCACAATCGTGGATATTACAGGAGAAAAACCCGTTAAAGCCGCTTCCGTTGATTTGACGAAAAACGAGAACAGCTCCGCGTATATCATCGAAATGTACATTAAGGGCGACAACGCCATTCTTATTTACAACTTCCACGAAAACGGCGGCGGATACAAAATCTACACTCCAAGCTCCAATTACACAACCGTTGCGGTTTACGATATTTCTGACAGAACAAACCCCGTTGAAGTCAGAAACGTAGCCTTTGAAGGAAGTCTTATTTCCTCAAGAGAAATGGACGGCAAGCTGTATCTTGTAACAAACAAGTATTTTTACAGGTTTTACGATACTATGCCGAAAATAGACGACGTTGTGCCTATAATCACAGACAGCATTGCGGGTGACTGCACTCCTGAAGCTTGCGAGATTGCGAAATGTATCTGGCCCGAACCCTCTACGAACATTATGACTATTGCTATCGTAGACTATCTTTCCGAGGAGCAGCCTGAAACGTTGCATATACTCGGTAGCGGATCAAATATTTATATGAACTCCCAAAACCTTTATGTTTTCAGCAGTGGTTGGGACGGTGATAACGGCTCCTACACGGAAATTGCGAAATATTCCATTAAAGACGGTATTAATTGCGTTGGCACAGCAAAGGCTCCAGGTTACGCGGCTACACAATTCTCATACGACGAGTACAACGGTAAATTCAGAATTGCAACCACAACCTCCGTTTATAATGGCAGCAAACATATTGACACCAACAATATTTACGTTTACGATGAAACGATGACTCTCTGCGGAAGTCTTACGGGACTTGCCCCCGATGAGAGCATTAAATCCGCAAGATTTATGGGAGATACCGCTTATTTGGTAACGTTCAGACAGGTTGACCCATTATTCGTCATTGATATGAGCGAAAATGACCCCAAGGTTGTGGGTGAGCTTAAAATTCCCGGATTTTCCACGTATTTGCACCCGGTAGGCGAAGGACTTCTCCTTGGAATCGGAAGCGAAACTGTTGATAATATTTACGATGGTTGGGTTTCCACTTCTGTATCAGGCTTGAAGGTTTCCCTCTTTGACGTTTCCGACCCTGCTAATCCCACAGAACTTGACGTGGCAAGCTACGTTGGAGGAAAGAACGCTTACAGCGTGGCAAAAGATAACCACAACGCATTCGTTTACTCTGCAAAAACAAACACGGGTTACTTCCCCATTACAGTTTACGATGATATGTGGAACAATACAGATACCCTCGCGGAAGTGAGAATTACAGACGGAAACCTTGACGTAAGAGTTGCGGAGCTTACTAAGGTTTACGGTTACTATTCAGAATCAAGAGTTTGCTATTCAGGCGATTACCTCTATCTTCTCAGAAATTGCTCATTGACGAAACTTGACAGAGAAACGCTCGAATTTATCAGCGATACGGAATTAAATATTCAGTGGTGAACAGCATAAAAGAAAGCCTCAAATGAGGCTTTCTTTTTTTGAGGTAATTTTTAATTATTTGGCTTGCGTTGCCTCATAATCGGCTCTGTCCTGTGTGCCGTAGTGGTTTGCAAACATTACAGTGCCCGTTTCGTCCTTATTGAAGGTCAGTTCGAGGGATGCGTGGAAGCCCTCGCCGAGAACATCGGGTTCGTAGCGGCGGAAAAGTCCGTCTTCTGCGGGGAAATAGCTCTCCCCTGTTCCGTCAAATTTGACCAGCTGCCAATTTACGGGGGTATTGTCGTTTTCGGCGAAGAATTTCACCAAACCGACACCCGGTGCGAACCAATAATCGAAATGTCCACCCTGATATGTCCAACCGCCCGTCATTCCGTCTCTGTCAAGGGAAATGTGGCGGCAGTTTTCAAACTTACCCGCAGGAACTTCCACGGTCTCGTTTTCAAGAACCGTAAGTTTTACGTGAGTTTGCATACCCGCAAATTCTCTGTCCTCGTCAAAAACGTAACCGGGAACCCATTTATCAGACCAAACGCAATCGACCGCATCGTCAAGCATCATGAGCATATGGCTCATAAGCGCTCTGCATCCAACTCGTTTAACATCCTTGGCATCTTTTGAAACAAAAGACAAACGGTCATAACGAATGTGTACGGTTCCGTCCTTGGAGTTCACTACGTGATTGTTCATAAAATTCCAACGTCCTTTTTCCGTATAATTCGGATTAAGTTCGGGGTCTGTATCAACAATTCTCTGCATAACGTTCAAGGCTATTTCGGTCTGAACTTTTTGGCGTTTTGTTTCCGCAAGCTCCAAAGCCTTGCGCAAAGAAGGCATAACATCTTTAAAGTGCCACTTGCCGTCGTCGCCCTCATAATGGAAATTATCCACAGCGCTCATATTTCCGAGCCATGTATTTTCATCGTAACCGAGAGTTTCAACAACAGCATATGCTTTAAAATCAGCTTTGTTCTCATCGCAACCAATGATTTCAAAAACGTTTTCGACCCTGATTTTTACGCCCTCGGGTTCA
Organism: Clostridia bacterium; assembly: GCA_017440085.1. Lineage (GTDB taxonomy): Bacteria > Bacillota > Clostridia > Oscillospirales > UBA644 > HGM12619. The sequence continues at coordinate 18,587 of JAFSHW010000008.1, read as the reverse complement.
ACAACGGAATATTCCCACTTATTGCCCACAGCAAAGGGAATTATTCCCTCACCGCTGACTTTATAAGAAGCAAGAAGCCATTCGTTCATACCGTTGTATCTCATTACTTTTTGGCGCACGATACCCACGTTGGGGCAAAAATAAGTTTCACAGTAAGTCAATCCGTAATGGTCCCCCTCGAAAACAAAGACCTTGCAGTTTTCAAAAATTCCCGCAGGAGTTTCAACGGTCACGCCGTCAGCTTTGAACGTATATTTTTCCGTTCCGTTTTCTTTGACATCGCCAACCTTCATTGTGGGGTCGTAAATCACGCTGTCAATGCCCTGGCAATTCCAGAAAGCAGAATAATCGACGTCATAAAAATCGCCGTCACCGTCGCCGTAACCGGGCTGTGTCCAGAAATAAAGCTTGCCATCTATATAGCGGAGCTCTTCGCCCGTAGCGTGTATGTGATATGCGAGAGGTTTCTTTTCATTCAGCAGTTTCTGTCTTTTTTCTTCAGCGGTTATTGCAGCCAACGCATTTGCATAGTAAACATCATTGGGGGTAAGGACTTCAAGAACCTTATTCATTGAGGCAAAGCCTTTTTCAAAATTCTTTTTATTGAAATATTCATAACCGAGCCAGAACCATTCGTAACCGAGAGCTTTTACAAAACCGTGCTTTTCAAGATACGGTATCTGAACATTTAGCATCTTTTCGATTTCGCCGTCTTCACCCAAACGCATTTCCGCAGACATAACGTCCTGCATTGCGTCTTCATTGTGAGACTTTTCAGCAAGAGCTTTTATTTTCGCAAGAGTTTCGGCAGTTCTTTCACTTGAAAGCCACCAATAGCCCAAAACCAAAACAGATGCAAGAGCAGAATCTTTATCGTTGGAATCTTCAAGCTCTTTTACGTTTGCGAGAACTGCTTTGTATTCATCTTCAAAGCCCGTTCTGTTATCTTTGAGTCGCCACAATTTAAGCTCTTCTATCTGACGCATAACACGCTGAACCAAAGATTCGTTTTCGTTGTATGTTTTTTCCATAATTCCGTATTCCTTTCTCAGTTGTTTCCTACCCTCTGAAAGTCGCCATTTCACAGTTCCCGCCGGCAGGGAAAGTTTTTCGGCAATTTGCGCAACTGAAAGGCCCTCAAAATAATGCAGTTTTACGGCTTCTCGAATTTTTTCGCTGAGTGCTTCGACTTTACCGTGAAGTTCGGCACGGTCTTCCGCTTTGAATATCTCATCAAATTCGCTGTCTTCCGCAGTGGAAAGGTCAAAATTTTCCACCAGATCGAAGCTCATATCAGCAACAGTGTTTGCGTAGTGGACCACGATATTTTTGGCGCAGTTTTTGGCAATAGAACATACCCAGGACCCAAACTTTGAGTATTCACGCAATTTATCAAGTTTTATCCATGCGGAAACGAATGCGTCTTGAGAAGCATCTTCCGCAGAATATATATTGCCCGTAATTTTGTATGCCGCACCTTTTACGGAGTGCTGATAACGGACCACAAGCTCCTCGTAAGCCTTGGTGTTTCCAAGCAAAGTCATTTCGACTAAAGTTTCATCGTGTTTGTCACTGTAACTGTTCATTTGAGTTTCCTTTCAAATTTTTTGGCTTTCAGGGGTTTTCACTTATATGACAGTCTGAAAATGGGAAAGGTTGGGTTTTACGGAAAAATTTTTTGTTTATTTTAATATACCACACAATAAGTATTTTGTCAAGAAAAAAGAACCGTATTTCTACGGCTCTGAAATTATTCCAAAGTATCAAGATATTCTTCAAGGCAAAGTCCGCTGTCTTTGATAAGCTTAGCGTTTTCAATGCCCACGAATCTGTAATGCCACGGCTCGAAAATTATTTTGGTTATATCCTGTTTATCCTTGGGGTAGCGGAGAATAAATCCAAACTCCCAAGCGTTTTCAGCAAGCCATTTTGCCGCATCCGTTTCTGCGTAACCTGCGTCAAGAACCTGGTAAGAAGGCGTTACCACGTCCATACAAAGCCCCGTCTGATGCTCACTTGTGCCGGGAATTGCAATAATCGTAGCGGTTTTAGCATACGCATCATCGTGAGTCCAACCCTTTGAAATATATGAATCGTATTTATTATCAAAAAGAGTCTGCTGAAGGCTTCTTGCCCTGTATGCGGAGCAAAGCTGTAAGGTTATACCGTCCTCTTTTGCGGCAGCAATCATATCTTTTGCAAAGGAGGCAGCACGAACGCTCATTTCATATTTGCCTTGAACCTTTTCAAGCTCTCCCACTTCAAAATCTTCGGGGAGTGGATTATCTACGTTTGCAAGAACTAGTAAAGGGTCATCTTTTGAAGAAACGTAGGGCTTTTCTTCAGGTTCAACGGGCTGTTCGGGCTGTTCAGGCTCGGAAGCAGACGGAGATTCTTCTGAACCGGGCTGAACTTGAGGCGCGGAGGGGACTGTGGGGTCTGCATTTTCATTATTTTCAGATTCCCCCTCACATGCGTTTCTATGCTCTTCCTGTTCTTCGGGGGTAATCTGTTCTGAATCGGATTCGCTATTTGAATCAGTCGTTGGCACAACCACGCAGGAAACCAAAATACTTACACCCAGAACAAAACAAATTATCGCCCCAACTATCAAGGGCATTGATGATTTTTTAAACATATATAAATCCGCCTTTCAACTCTGACTACTGCGTTTGACGCAAAAAACGGGAAAATGTTCCCACAAAACACAAAATTACGAAAAATTTTCCTTCTATACCACTGTTATTATTATCATACCATATGATTATATGAATTTCAAGAACTTATTCGTAAAATTCCGATAAATTTCTTACTCGGTGACAGAATCTGAAAATAAAATGAAATATGAAATATTTTATAATTTGTTCGCTTTAACCTATTGATTTTTTCTAAAATATAGTATATAATATATGTTGGAAGACGGGTCTTGCGTGACCTTGCGTGCGAACCATGTCAGGCAGGGAACTGAGCAGCATTAAGTACTTACGAGGTGCACAGCAAGGAACCCGCCTTCCTTTTATTATAATCAATTATTTCCAAGGGGAAAGAAATGCATTACGCTCTTTATCGAAAATACCGCCCTTTAACCTTTTCCGACGTGGTTGGTCAAGGGCACATTACAAAAACGCTGATGAACCAAGTGGCTAATAATCAGCTTTCACACGCATACCTTTTCTGCGGCACTCGCGGAACGGGTAAAACTACTTGCGCAAAAATTCTTTCAAGAGCCGTAAACTGCTTAAACCCCATAAACGGCGAGCCTTGCAATGAGTGCGAAGTTTGCAAAGGAATCCTCGATGGAAGCATTTTTGACGTTATGGAAATCGACGCCGCTTCAAACAACGGTGTTGAAAATATCCGCCAAATTAGAGACGAAATCGTATATACTCCAATTAAGGCAAAATATAAGGTGTATATTATTGACGAGGTTCATATGCTTTCCGCAGGAGCTTTCAACGCGCTGTTGAAAACATTGGAAGAGCCACCTGCTCACGTAATTTTCATTTTGGCAACTACCGAATCTCATAAAATCCCTGCAACAATTCTCTCCCGTTGCCAAAGATTTGATTTTAAAAGACTTTCAATAAAGGATATTTCCGACCAAATATATAAAATACTCAAGCTTGAAAATAAAACGGTTGATGAGAAAACCGTTCGATTAGTTGCAACACTGGCTGACGGCTCAGTGCGAGACTCTCTTTCCATTCTGGAAAAGGTTTCGGAGTCTCAGTCCTATGAAGAAGCAGAAACTCTTTTGGGAGTTATCGGAAGAGGAAAGCTTTACGCAATAGCAGAAAGCATTGCAGTGGAAAATGTTGACGCACTTTATAAATTCGTAGACGAGCTTTATTTTTCATCAAAGGATTTAAGCTTGATGATAAATGAATTGACTGCCGTTTTCAGAGACCTTTTGGCTGTAAAATCCGCAGTTTCAGCGGAAAAATTCCTTGACAAAAGCGAAGAGGATTTAAGGGCATTAAGGGCATTGGCAAAAAAATTCTCCTACGAACACATAGTTTACGCAATGGATACTCTTTTTGAAGCGGCAACATCCTTTTCAAGAAGCCCCGATAAACGAGCTGCGGCAGAGCTTTGCCTTGTAAAAATTGCAAAGCCATCCTTTTCTGAAAGCGGCGATTCTATTATAGCAAGAATGGGCAAACTTGAAAATCAGCTTAAAAATATTGAAGTGAACGGTATTAAAGCAGCTCCTGCCCACACGGCTCAACCCAAGCAGCAGGAAGTTCAGAAAATCCAACCTGAACCTGCAAAAATAATTGAGCAAAAACAGGAATCTATCATAACGGAAAGTGTAATACCGCCAATGCCGGAAGAGCCACCATTCCCTGATTTTGACGATGAAATGATTCCCCCGCCACCGGAAGAATATCTTCCACCCGTGCCGCAGGAAATACCCGTTGAAAAAGCTCCCACGGTTGTTCCCTCTCCCGTAGAAAATATATCGGAAAATGATGACCAATGGCAGGAACTTCTTGCACTTAAAGATATTGCAGACGCGGTAAGGGAAAAAGACAGAGGCCTTGGAGCACTTCTGGCAAACTATTGCAGAGCAGTTTACAACAAAAAGCAAATAGTTTTCCTTTGCACAAACGAGCAGGATTTCTCTGAACTTAAAACCCCTCAAAGCGTTGCAAAATTAAAAGAAGCTTTGGAGAAAAACAGACGAATCGGCTACGAAGTCAAGGTCGCAAAAGGCAACGTAAACGATTACGTAAAGCACAATTCAACTTACGATAATATAGAAAATAACGATTTTTTTGAATTTAACTAAAGAAAAACAACGAAAGGTAAGGTATAAAAATATGAAAGTAAGAATCCCCCAGGGTCCCAGCCAGCAGGAAATGCTGAGAAAAGTTCAGCAGGCTCAGGAAAATATGGAAAAGAAGCAGGAAGAACTTAACAACAGAGAATTTGAAGTTACTTCCGGCGGCGGAATGGTAAAAGTTACCATTATGGGCACGAAAGAAGTAAAAGCAATTAAAATTGACCCCTCCGTTATAAGCAACAGCGAAGAAGATATGGAAATGCTTGAAGAGCTTCTCATTGCCGCAGTTAACGAAGCTATCACAACGGTTGAAAAAACAACTAGCGATGAAATGGGCAAAATTACAGGCGGACTCAATCTCCCCGGCTTGGGCTTCTGATAAATTATGTCTTACCAAGTTAATGCTCTTGAAATTTTAGCGGAAAATTTCCGCAGACTTCCGGGAATAGGGGCAAAATCTGCCCAAAGATTAGCCTTCCACGTACTTAATATGCCTGAAGAGCAGGCTCAAGCCTTTGCGGAAGCAATAATCAATGCGAAAAATCAAATTCACAGATGCCCCGAATGCTGCAATTTAACGGACAGCGAAAAATGTTCCGTATGCGGCGATGCTCGAAGAGACAGGTCTGTTATCTGCGTGGTTTCTGCCCCGTCAGACGTAATCGCTATTGAAAAAACAGCAGGATATAATGGACTTTATCACGTTTTGCACGGCGTTATTTCCCCACTTGATAATATCGGTCCTGCAGAGCTTTGCATACGAGAGCTTGTAGAAAGGCTCAACAATGAAGAGGTAAAAGAAGTCATTCTTGCCACAAGCCCCACTGTTGAAGGTGATACGACAGCTCTTTACATTGCTAAGCTGATTAAGCCTTTAGGCGTTGCAGTAACTCGCCTTGCTTACGGCATCCCCGTAGGAAGCGACCTTGAATACGCAGATGAGCTTACACTTTCCAAGGCTATTGAAAACAGAAGAGAAGTCTGATATAAATTTCGAAAGGACGTTCCATCTTGTTTATAAACATCACTCCCACAGATAAGCGTTCTGCAGCGCAATACAGTCCTCTTGCTTTGGCATATTTGGGAGACTGCGTATACGAGCTGAACGTGAGAGAGCATTTGTTGCTCAAGGCAAATAAATCCAACGGAAAACTTCACACGGAAGCGCTTCAATACGTAAGTGCTTCCGCACAAGCAACTTTCTGCAAAAAAATACTTGAAACTTTAACCGATGAAGAGCTTGCCGTCTTTAAAAGAGGGCGGAATTCCAACGCTTCACCACACAAAAACAGCGATGTGGGAGAATACAAAGCGGCAACGGGACTTGAAACTCTCATCGGTTATTTATATCTTTCAGGGCAAAACGAAAGACTTGCCCAACTGTTTAAAATAATATTTGAAGAATAATTCAGAGGAAAAGGAGAATCAAAAATGTTTAATTCTGAAATTTGCCCCGATTGGCAGGATATTAAGGTTATATCCAAAAACAGAAGACCCTCCCGAACATATTTTATCCCCTACGAATCTCTTGAAGCTTGCCTTGAATCAAAAACGGAAGCAAGAGAAAATATAAAATCAGAAAGATTTATGCTTTTGAACGGAATGTGGAATTTCAAATACTACAATTCAGTAGTTGACGTTCCTGAAGATTTCGTTACCTCTGATTTGGGCGGAAAGGAAGAATACGTACCCTCAGTATGGCAGGCTCAGGGTTACGAAAAATGGCATTACACAAATATTCGCTACCCATTCCCTGTTCTCCCACCTCTCGTACCTACGCATAATCCCGTAGGAATTTACAAAAGAAAATTCACGGTTCCCGCATCATTTAAAGGAATGAGAGTTAATATTTCCTTCTTGGGCGTTGCCACGGCTTTCCACCTCTATATCAACGAAAAATTGGTTGGTTACGACCAGGTAAGCCATATGACGAGTGAATTTGATATTACAGATTACCTAACGGAAGGCGAAAACAGCATTTGTGTAATCGTTTACAAGTGGTGCAACGGCTCTTACCTTGAAGACCAGGACTGTTTCCGCTGCAACGGTATTTTCAGAGACGTTTTTCTTACGGCTCAGCCTGAAAAAGCTGTTGAAGATTTCCAATTTACAGCTTCAAAAATTGGAAATTCAAAAGATTTTGATTCGGAAATCAGCGTAAAAACAACGGCTGACTGCAAAGTGAAAGTTATGCTTTGCGACGGAGAAAAAACCGTTTACGAAGGCGAAGCTTTTGCTGAAAATAATCTTTGCAAGTTCAATTTTAAAGCGGAAGCTCCCAAGCTTTGGAACGCGGAAGAACCAAATCTTTATACTCTTGTAATTTCCGCAGAGGGAAACGAATTTATCAAGCACAAAGTTGGCTTTAAAACAGTTTCCGTTGACGGCGAAGTTTTTAGAGTAAACGGAGTTGCAATTAAAGTCAGAGGCATAAACCGCCACGATAGTCACCCTGAAAAGGGCTACGCAGTTGATTTTTCCGACATTGTAAAAGACCTTACGCTTATGAAGGAACTGAACGTAAACGGAATCAGAACCTCACACTACCCCAACGACCCATTACTCCTTGAGCTTGCAAACCAAATGGGCTTCTACATAATCGACGAATCAGACTTAGAAACACACGGTCTTTACGATTGGAGCTACGCTTCAAAACACGAAGATTGGACGGAGCAATACGTTGACAGAGCCGAAAGAATGGCTCAAAGAGATAAAAACCACCCAAGTATTATTCTATGGTCTTTGGGCAACGAATCCGGCTGGGGCGAAAACCACGATAAAATGGCTGATAAAATAAAGGAAATCGTTCCCGGTGCTAAAATCCACTACTGCGAACACAGAACAAAATACGACATTCACAGCAGAATGTACGCTTCCGTTGAAGAAATGGAGCATATTGCAAACCACGAACCTTTCACCAACAGGTACGTTCTCCCAAACGAATTGGAGAAAGATGATAACAAGCCCTTCTTCCTTTGCGAATACGCTCACGCAATGGGTCTCGGACCGGGAAGTTTTAAAGAATATTGGGATACAATCTACAAATACCCCCGACTTATGGGTGGTTGCGTTTGGGAATGGTGCGACCACGCAATCGCACACAAGCAGGAAGATGGGACAGTCACTTATACCTACGGCGGCGACCACGGCGAATACCCTCACGACAGAAACTTCTGCGTAGACGGTATCGTACTCCCTGATAGAACACCTTCAACTGCGGCGCTTGAAATGAAACAGGTTTACAGCCCCATTTCAGTTGAAATTTGCGAAAAATGCGGAAAAATCAAAATTATTAACAGACTTGACTTTACCAATATTTCAGATTACGAAATTAAATGGGAACTTCTTAAAAACGGTAAAATTACCGCTGAAGGCAAATTTGATATTTCCCTGGAAGCACACGGCGAAATTGCGGTTGACGTTCCGGTAAAAGTGCAGAATGACGCAGAATACGCTTTGAACGTTAAGGTTTTTGACAATAGAGGAAAATGGTATCTTCCTGACCACCACCTTTGCGCAACACACCAGGTTCTTCTTAATAAATACCAGCCCAAAGCAAATTGCATTTGCGATGAAAAGCTTACTGTTGAAGAACTCCCTTGCTGCATAAAATTTGCAGGCAACAACTTCACGGCGAAATTTTCAAAAGCTGACGGAACCTTTGAAAGCTACGTTTATAACGGCAAAGAGCTTATCAATCAGCAGCCCCAATATCCTGAAAGAAGAGGTCTTACAAGGCTTCCCGCAGGTATTAAACCTAATTTCTGGAGAGCCCTGACAGATAACGACGTTCACTTTAAAACCACGCCAAATCCTGATTCCTGTGCGGAAAGAATTTGGGATAAACTTTGGCAAAATGTAACAAACGTTAAACTCCACCGCATAGATGAAACGTCAGCAAAAATCGAAGTGGAATTTGCAATTGCGGCTCCGTCTCTTAACGAAACTGCAAGTGTTAAAACAGAATTTACCGTTAAAGGCTGCGGCGAAATCACAGTTATTGAAACTTACACCCCTCTCAGAAAAGAGCTTCCCGACCTCCCAAGATTCGGAATTCTCTTCGAAATGCCAACAGAATTCGATAAATGTGAATGGTACGGTATGGGTAAAAACGAAAATTACTCAGACCTCAACCTTGCAACTGTTTTGGGCGTTTACGACAACAATGTAAAGGATATGCACAATTACTACATCAAACCCCAAGAAAGCGGAAATAGAAGCGAGTGCCGATACGCAGTTGTTCACGACGGAAACATTGGTTTTGCAATATACGCAGAAACTCCTTTCAATTTCTCCGCACACAGATACACAGTTGACGACCTTTGCCAATGGGCTCACGCAGAAGACGTTAAAGATATGAATTTAACACAAGTCAGCGTTGACGGATTTATGTATGGTATCGGAAGCAACAGCTGCGGACCAATGCCTCTTGAAAAATACAGAGTAAGCGGCAACGAATGCCATAGCTTCACGTTTAAAATAAAGGGTATTGACTTATCGGAGTCTTCCCCTGAAGGGTATTGGAGCAAATAAAATTAAAACCCCTCATTCCCTGAGGGGTTTTATTAAAAGAGGAAACGAAAATGGATAACAACATAAACAAATTCAAAAAAACGAAATACACCTGCTATTTTTCATATCTTGCAATGTCGTCAGTTTTCAGTCTGCCGCCGCTATTGTTCGTAACGTTTAAAGAAACTTACGGTATTTCCTATACCCTTTTGGGAACTCTCATTGCGGTAAATTTCTGCACTCAACTTACGATAGATTTGATTTTCAGCTTCTTTTCAAGGCATTTTAACATCCACAAATGCGTGAAAATAATGCCCCTGCTCACCACTTTAGGCCTGCTGATTTACGCGCTGATACCGACATTTTTCCCGCAAGCGGCCTACGCGGGCTTACTGCTTGGAACTGTAATTTTTTCAGTATCAGCAGGATTAAGTGAAGTTTTACTCAGCCCGTTGGTTGCGGCATTACCGTCAGATAACCCCGAAAGAGATATGAGCACCCTGCACTCCCTTTACGCCTACGGCGTGCTTACGGTAGTAGTTATAAGCTCGCTTTTCCTGAAAATTTTCGGTTCAGGGAATTGGATGTATCTGACAATCTTCTGGGCGTTGGTTCCCCTTATATGCTTTGTGCTTTACAATATAGTACCTCTGCCGGAAATGAACCTCTCCCATAGTGCAAATTCCAAATCAAAAAGCTCGCAAAAATTCGGACTTGCCCTTTGCGTTATGTGCATTTTCCTTGGCAGTGCCGCAGAAAATACTATGACAAACTGGATTTCAGGCTTTATGGAAAATGCACTTAAAATCCCCAAGGCAGTTGGTGATATTCTGGGTATGGCAGCCTTTGCAGTACTTTTAGGTCTCACAAGAACTGCTTACGCAAAATACGGCAAGAATATTTCCACAGTTCTTCTGGGCGGAATGATTGGTGCTTCATTTTGCTATGTGACCGTCGGCTTTTCATCAAATCCAATAATTTCAATAATTGCCTGCGTCCTCACCGGAATATTCACTTCAATGCTTTGGCCGGGAACACTTATTATGATGGAAGAAAATTTCCCCAATATCGGTGTCGCAGCATACGCTCTTATGGCAGCAGGTGGAGACTTCGGAGCTTCAGTGGCACCTCAAATGATGGGTATAATCGTAGACTCTGTATCCGCAAGCTCTTGGGCAGCAGAGCTAAGCACAACCCTTGCAATGACTCCCGACCAGATAGGAATGAAAACCGGAATGCTTATTTCAGCAATATTCCCAATCCTCGGCACGTTTTTGCTAATATATATAAAGAAATATTTTAAGAAGAGAAAAGGTATAATATAAAAAATAATCGGTCAAAATTTTGACCGATTATTTTTATGACTAATGCTGATGAGTTGAGCCTGTCCAATCCAATTTTTCAGCACCTTTTTCAGCTAAAGTTTCAATAGCAATTACTTCCAAAACAGTAGCTTGAGTTCCGTTAACCTCACTCGCATTTATAATACCAGACACTCTAACCCAGGAATTATCTGGGATTTCTTTTTCCATATAGGAAAGCGGTAATCCGCAAATTGTTTCCGTGCCGTTGTTACTCAAAATTCTATATACATAAGTAATAGAATTACCATTTAAATTTGAATCGTAAATTCCCTCAAACTGGACTACCGTACCACTATAAGAACCTACGTGATATATCATCTCCGTTAAAGTTTCTGCATACTCAGATTCTTCAATAACATTAAGATCTGCGCCTATTGCCTGCAAAAGATTTGCTTCTTCAGGCGTAAGAGCTATTATAGGTGTTTCTGGAATATTCGGCGTATCAGGATCATCAGGAATATTGGGTATATCGGTATTATTGCAAGCTGAAACTATTGTAAGTAACATAGCAATTATTACCATAAAAAGAATTTTTTTCATATTTTCACCTAAGTATCCATATCGGCGAAGCTCTTCGCTTCGCCGGTATGGACGTATTTCTTTAAGTTAACTTACTTGTTATTTTTATTGAGAATTTTATCAATAAGACTTTCAATGTTACCGAAAACAGATTCAACACCTGTAGCAGGCACAATATCTCCTATGTAAGAATCACCACAATTACACGTATATGTTGTATAGCCATCCTCTGTTTCAGTAGGAGCTGTTACTACGGCTGTGTAGTTATGTCCTTTTGCAAATATAACTTCCTGAGCTACAAGAATTTCGCCACATACAGAACATTTAACACCCGCTGTGAGACCAGCTTCTGTGCATGTTGCTTCTACTGCAGGAATTTCTTCTTCAGTATGACCGAGAGCTTCTACTTCATCATCTGTATATGTATCGCCACAAGCACATGTATATGTTGTATAACCAGCCTCTGTACATGTAGGAGCTGTCACTACATCTTCATAAGAATGTTCATGTGAAACAAATTCAATTTCTTCGATCTTAGATTCGCCACAATCAACACATTCATAAACGATTTCACCAACAGTTTCTTCTGTTGCTTCTGTAATGATAGTACCCTCATCCCAATTATGGTCAATAACAGGAATCTCTTCTGATTCTGTTACAATGCTGTTACATACCGTGCAAACTTCAGCTGCTGTATATCCGGATTCTGTACACGTTGCATTTTTACCGTCAACAAGCTCAGTTACGTGTTCAAGGTTGGGAATCTGATCACAGGAGAACTCTCCCCAAACGTAATCAATCTTCACAGCATCGCAACCTTGACAGTAGCTATACCAAACGGAAAGATTTTCATCAAGAACCATCATCCAATCGTGTTCAACAGGAATTGTTTTATAACCAAGGTCTTCTTCACAAAGTGCGCAAGCATATTTACCGATACCACTCGTGGGGCAAGATGCTTCTTTAATTGTGGCAACGAGTGCAGGAACATGAGCATCTGCATCAATTGCAACTTCTTTGCCTTCAGCAAGAACTTTACCACATACTTCACAAACAACTTTACCGGTCAATCCTGTTGCTTTACAAGTAGGAGCAATATCCTCTACATTCGTTTCTGTATGACCTGTTGCAGGAACAGCAAGATCACCTTCAAATGCAGTAAATTCTTTATAATCACATCTTGAGCACTTGCATTCAACACCCGCAGGATATTCGCAAGTAGCATCAACGACAGTATCTTCACCTAAATCGTGGCCAAGGGCTTCTGTTACTTTTTCTTCAGAATAATCACATCTTGAACATTTGAACACATCAAGACCGCCTTCTTCACAAATAGCTGCTTTGTAATTTTCAGCCTCGGTATTAAGAATAAGTTCATGACCAAGAGCTTCAGCGCCTTCACCTTCAACAGGAGCAAGTTCAGTAGCATCTGCACATACAGCGCAAACTTTGCCTACCATTTCAGGGTTAGTACATGTTGCAGGAACAATTGTTTCCTCATAAGAATGTTCGCCCGTTGCAGGAATATCTTCAACTTTTGTTCCATCGCATACAGTACAAGTATAAGTCTTTTCACCGGCTTCGCCACAAGTAGCTTCTTTTGTTACTTCGCTTTCACCCCAAATATGACCGGCAGGAATCGTTTTGTAACCAAGGCTTGCGTTACAGAATTCACAAACGTATTTACCTATACCGTTGACATCACATGAAGCAGCTCTGAGAATAGTTCCGAGAACTTCCTTATGTGCTGTTGCATCAATTGCGACTTCTTCGCCTTCAGCAAGAACTTCATCACATACGGCACAAACGACTTTACCTGTCCAACCTGTTGTTTTACAAGTAGGAGCAATATCGTCTACAGCTTTTTCAGTGTGTTTCTTAGCATCAACTGCAAGATCGCCGTCATACGCATCTAACCAAGTTTCACCGCATTCGCAAGTATAAAGAGCGCCTGCTGGCGTTGTGCAAGTAGCATCCTGATGAACTCCGTCACCCCATTCGTGACCAAGAGCTTCTGTTTCTTTTTCTTCAGAGTATTCATCACATCTTGAACATTTGAACACATCAAGACCGCCTTCTTCACAAGTAGCTGCTTTATAATTTTCAGCTTCTGTATTAAGAACAGGGTCATGACCAAGAGCTTCGGAACCTTCAACGACTTCAAGATCTGTTGCATCACCGCATACTTTACATACTTTACCTACTTTTTCAGGTTCGGTGCAAGTTGCATCTACTGTATTATCTTCGTAATCGTGTTCTCCAGCTGCAGGAATTTCTTCAACATCTGTTTCACCACATACAGTACACGTAAATGTCTTTTCACCAACTTTGCCGCAGTTAGCTTCTTTAGTTACTTCGCCATCATTCCAAGAGTGTGTTGCGGAAATAACTTTGTAACCAAGATCAGCTTCACAAATTTCACACGCGTATTTTCCAATACCGGATATGGTACACGTTGCAGCTCTAAGAGTTTTTGCTACAACAAGTTTATGCGCACTTGTATCAACAGGAATTTCTGTACCTGCATTAACGATTTCACCGCACACAGAACAAACAGTTCTACCCGTGATGCCGGCTTCTTTACAAGTAGCAACCTTATCTTCAACGGCAATAGGTTTGTGACCAAGAGCAGAACCCGCTAATTCGCCAAGGGATTCTTTTTTAATTTCGCCGCAAACTGTACAAGTGTACTCTACGGCTTCTTCATTCAAGCATCCGGCCTCTACCAATTTTCCTTCATTCCAGTTATGACCGAGAGCACTAACCGCTTTTTCTTCAGTATAGTCACAATTGCTGCAGGCGTAAATTTCAACGCCTTCGTCTGTGCAAGTTGCAGCCACATTACCTTCAGCTGTTTCGTCAAGAGCAAGCTTATGACCAAGAGCCTCGCTTTCAGGAACATAAGTTGTTTCGCCTTTAGCTTCACAAATCTTGCAAATTTCAACTACTTTAGCAGCTTCTTCGCAAGATGCATCATAGGGAACCTCTTCAAAATCGTGGGCAAAAGGAATAGCCACATAAGAGTATTCGCCACATTCACATGCGAGTTTTTTAATACCACGTGTATCGCAGTCAGCAGAACGAATTACAGTTTCTTCGTAAGAATGTTCGTGTTCGCCGGTTGCAAACGTAGCCATCGATGCGCCGGCGAGCTGGCAAATAAACAAAGCAGCAAGCAACATCGACAAGAGTTTTTTCTTCATGTTATTTTCCTCCATTTAAAAAGTTTTTGGTATTCTAATGGTGCACAAAGCACTCTAAGAATCATTTTTCTAGTTCTTCACCTCTCTAAGAGAACCCTATAACGAAATAATACCTATTTAATGATGTTATATCATTATTAAACAAGAAAATTATAGCTATAACAAAAACGTTTAACGGCAGAAAATCGCGGAGTATTCAACTCTACGATATGTCTTAACATTTAAAGAGGCCTTTGTTTAAGCATAAATACCATTACAGTATTCTCAATGTATCCATATTATAACATAAATGGGGGAAAAAAGCAAGTATTACTTTGAAGTACATAAAAAATTCAGAATTACAATGAATAAAAACAAAAAAATAAAAAAAATATGGAGATTTACATTTAAAAAATAGCCGAAAATTTTAATATTTATCAAAATATATTTAATTTATCCAAGAGTTGAATACTCTGCGATATTATTTTTGTATAATATGGAAAAAAGATGTCTCCGAGTTATCGGAGACATCTTTTTTTAAGTAAAAACTATTAGTTAAGAACAATTGTAGCTGTAGCAACTCCGGAGGATGTGCCTGCAACGTACGCTATATCAACGTAAGCGGTACCCTTTGTACCTTTACCTTTAATGGAGGTACTTCCTGTTTTTTCAACAAGACCAGAATACTTAGAGTCAACAGAAATTGAAATAATGCTTACGCTGCTTACGTCAAGGTAACTCTTGAGATAAGTTTCAAGGTCTACAGTAGAAGATTTGCCCATTGTAATTGTGAAGTCTTTACCAACGACAGTAACGGATACTTCTGCAATCTTTGTAGCGCCGTTGCGGATTTCAATTGTAGCGAAACCTTTATCGTCGTCAATAAGAGAAGCTTTAATTACGTTGCTGTTTGTTGTGATTGAACAGTCATCAGTATAAGTATCAACTACTGTATAACCGCCGAAATTAAGACCAAAGTTAGACCAATTATATACTGTATCGTCTTCAACTGTAATTGAATATTTAGCAAATGCTTCGCCGGAAGAGGATGAAGCTGCTCTCTGAACTACTACGTAGTATGTTCTGATCTGAGGCTGCCCCATTGCATCCTGACAATAGCAATTAACTTGGAAGTTAGTAGCTGCAGGAACAGAAGCGTCAATAGTTAAAAGATCACCTACGAGAGTAACTCCTGCAATCGTAGTAGGCATATTCCAATAAATTACCTTGCCAACTGAAGGATCAAGAGTTAACTGGAATGAAGTGCCTTGCTGGATCATAATTCTCTTTGCAGCTTCGTTGATAGAACCTGTGGACTGAACGGAAACTGTGATCGATTTGGAAACACCGTTTGTTGTAAGGTTACCCTTAGCTTTGTAAGTGATAACTGCAGTACCGGGAGCAACTGCTGTAACAACGCCGTTTTCTACGGTAGCTACGGAAGTATCGCTGGAAACCCAAGTAAGAGTATCGTCGTGCATTTCGGGAGTTACTTTAACAGAGAGGCCGATCTTGTCGCCTGCATACATAACCTTGGAACCGTTAGCAATAGAAAGGGTAATTGACTTAACGGGAGTTTTAATATCATCAGAGGGAGAGCTTACAGAAACTGTAAGAGGAACGAATGTAAAGATAAGGTTGGGATTTGTAGAATGAACCCAAGGATTAAGAGTTGTTACACCGTCTTCACCTACGATGAGGTTAATTCTATTAGTAGAACCAGTAAGGTCTACAAGCTCTGTATCAACTACTGAACGGTTATCAGAGTAAATATCGAGGTAACAGCTTGCCATATCGGAAGCAGAAAGTGCAGGTGTGAATGAAAGTGATGCCGTATAAGATTTAGTATTTGTCAAGTCGCCGGAAGCGCTGAGAACAACTTTAACTGTTACGTTCTTAACAGTTGCGGCGGAAACAGATACAATACACTGAGCTGTTTTACCTGAAGTTGTTGTAGCTGTGATGATAGCCTGACCCATAGCAACCGCAGTTACTTTACCCGTTGCGTCTACTGTTGCAACCATAGGATTGGAAGAAATCCAAGTAATAGTATCTGTTGCGTTGGAAGGCATCATTGTTGCTGTAATTGTAGCAAATCCGTTAAGCTCAAGAGCAAGATTCGTAGTATTAAGGGTAATGGACGTTGCTGCTGTGGAAGAAGAAGTTACGCTTACTACGCAAGTAGCTGTCATACCAGTTCTGGAAGATTTAACGTAAATAACTGTGGAATAACCTGCTTTGATACCGGTTACCTTACCGTTTGCATCAACAGTTGCGATTGTGGGGTCTGCAGAAGTCCAAGTAAGAGTTTCATTTGCATTTACAGGGTTCTTTGTAAGAGAAAGAACGATGGAATTTTGCGCACCAACAGAAACTGTCTGCTGAACGAAACCGAGAGAAGTAAGGTTGATTTCAGTAGAAGGTGTAGTAGATCCGGAGCCGGAACCTTTAGCCTGAAGAATAACTACAGCTGCAGCTTTAACAGAACCTACTTTATAAGTAAGGGTTACAGTTTCAAGAGCGTTTTCTTTAAGGCTGGCAACTACGACCTTTGCATTACCGTTGCTGTCAATTGTAACAAGTGAGGGATCGGAAGATGTCCACGTACCCTTTTCAGTTGTATTGGAAGGTTTAACAGTTGCTTTGATAGTCCAAGAATCGCCGATTGTCTTATAGTAAGATTTTTCGTCAAGCTCAACGTCAGTTGCCTTGATAGTTGTGGGAGTAGGAGGTGTTGTATTTCCTGAACCTTCAGAGCTTGTAGATTTCTTGGAAACAGTTACTTTGCAGGTCTTTTCCCAAACGGTAACGTTATCGGAATAAGAAGCTGTAATAGTAGCAGTACCTGTAGCGATTGCTTTTACAACGCCGTCGGTAACGGTTGCAACTGAGGGGTCAGAAGAAGACCAAACAACAGCTACGTCTGCATCAGCAGGTTCGTATGTAACTTTAAGAGTTGTTGTATTGCCGATGTAGAGTGAAGAGGAAGATTTGTTAAGAGTAAACTTTGTAAGAACGTCCACCAAAGCTTTAACGGTAACTTCACAACTTGCAGAAATAAGACCGTCAGCAGAAGTAGCCGTAATTGTAGCAGTTCCTGCTTTAAGACCTGTTACAACGCCACCGTAAACGGTAGCAACTGTTTCATCGGAAGATGTCCAAGTGATATTTTTATCAGTAGCATCTGTAGGAAGAACGACTGCTGTAAGAACGTCAGATGAACCTTCAACGATTTCAGCTGTGTTTTTGTTAAGAATGATAGATTGAACGTTGATTACGTCCTGAGTAACAGTTACGTTACAAGTAAGGTCAAAAGGAGCAATTTCATCTTCTCTTGTAATCGTTACTGTAACAACAGCTGTGCCTGCGCCAACAGCTGTAATAATGCCCTTGTCAGCAATAACTACTGCAGGGTTGCTGGACGCCCAAGTTTCGGTAAACTCTACGTCGCTGAGTGTTTCATCCATAACACTGAGGCCTGTAACGTCACCAACGCTAAGGTCAATAGCAGTATTAGAGATTCTGTACTGAGACATAATGGTTGCAGCATCAACTTCTTTACCGCACGCAGCAAGCATAGGAACGAGCATACAGATAGCAAGAGCTAATGCCAAGAACTTATGAATTGATTTTCTCATTTTCATAATAACCGCCTTTCGTGTAATACAAAATAAATTTGAAAGTGTTTACAAAAATACTTCTCCGTATATTGTACCATTTTTTTATACAAATGTCAATATTCCCGATAAAAATAATTAAGGAACATTTTGGACAAAATTGAAAATCTTCCTGTAAATTACGTTTTATTCAGCGAAAATTACCATTATACTCCTTAGACGATGAAAATTTAAAAAAGTTCCATACCAATAAAAAGAAATTTTCCGTACTTTTTACGTTTTAATCAGTTAAACCGATTGACAAATCAGAAAATATATTATATAATTAAAGGTAATCTATAATATTAAGGAATGATAAAAGATGAACATTACTCAGAAAATTATCAAAAATCATCTCGTTTCGGGTGAAATGATCCCCGGCGAAGAAATTTCAATCAGAATAGACCAGACCCTTACTCAAGACGCTACTGGTACCATGGCGTACCTTCAACTTGAAGCTATGGGTATCGAAAGAGTAAGAACGGAATGTTCCGTTGCTTATATCGACCATAACACACTCCAGACTGGCTTTGAAAACGCAGACGACCACAGATATATTCAGAGTTGC
>JAFSHW010000007.1 GCA_017440085.1 Clostridia bacterium | reverse complement strand
ATGCCGCCGAACCTGTCGGCATTGAGCTTTCCGTTCTTCAGCGTGGTGAGCGTGTCGGCACGGAAGATGTCTTTTCCTTCAATTGCCATGATACGCATATTGCCATATGCTTTTTTCTTTTCTGCCGCCATAGTTATCCCTCCTTTCGTGTGATTTTATTTGGTATTTTATTTTACCATATTTTGCGGCTTTTTTCAAGTCGGAGAATGTGAACGACACGAGATTTCTTTCAGAAAAATCGCATTTTTACCTTCCTACCATTTATCCAATATCACGAGATAGACGAAAATAGCACAAAAGTCCTTGATTTCTCTACACTTTTGCGCTTAACAGCCCCACGGCAGAAAAAGAAAAACTGTAAATATCGCCGTTAATTTCGCAAATCTGTGTAACCTTTTCACACAAAAGTGGTCTGTCCTACATTTTGGGACAGACCACCTTTGGACGCTGCTTTTCTCGCCGGGCGTTTTCTTTGCCTACAGCGATGCAATCTTTGCGTTTTGACAGAGAAAGCGGTAGGCATATTTCAGCCCACCGCCCTTTGCTTCGCCTTAATTTATCATAGAGTGAGGAAGTGTTCTTTTTTTGCTTGTGATAGAGTATAGAAATAGGCGGCAGGCATTTTTCGTTGCCTACCGCCGAGTCCTTGTTTGTAAAAGGGTCTGTGCGTGCTATGCGCGTCGCAGGCTCTTTATAAAGTGTTATTTTTTAATCGGGTTATAAATTTCGTTTGATATATGGCTGATTATGAATATTTCACCGATACATATTTATAATTCGACAAGTGGGTTGTTCCGTCCCAAGTCGTCGCTGTAGCGGCATCATCTCCAACAAGCACCACAGCGTTTTCGTAAGTTGAAACAGACTCAATCGAACTATTGCAAGACCCGGTAGAACCAGAAAAGCTAATCTCGCCACCTTCTATCGAAAGGTTATTACCAGCATAGCCCCAACAAGTATATATACCGTACCAACCCTCGCAGTTTACGTGAAGCGAGCCTGTTCCCGAAATCGTCAAATTTCCTGTAGTCGCACAAAGTCCTGCGTATGCGTCCTCCGAAACAGCATTTAACGTATTCGTGCCATACAGTATGATCGTAAGCGGTTCATTTGATTCGGTACTGTTTACACGTATTGCACAAGCAGTATTAAGTTCCGATCCGGTGCTACCGCTTGCTTGAAGATTATTCAAGGTAAGCGTAAATCCGTTGGATGCGTTATATTCTAACTTGGCGTTCCAGCTTGTCGGCTCCGTGGTTGTAACTGTGCCGTTATTTTGATAATACGCCAAAACTCCTTCTGAAACCGCCGTGTCCTCACTTAAAAGCTCAACGCCGCCAATGTAAAAATCAACTTTCACAGTTACAGTTTTCTTAGCCGTAAAGACTTCTTCTGATGCAATCGTTTCGTTTTCGGCAAAAGCCGTTCCATCAGCGTGATACAAATTCCAACCGTCAGGAAGAACGATTTTGCTTGTCGGTTGTGCATCCAAACCAATATTGTAAATTGTCAGTGCCTCACCCGTATAGTCTGAAAGATCAAGCGTACTCTTGTTCCAAACTATATGATATCCGTTCTCAGCCGTGTTTGTGATAGCAATATTACCAACAAGACGGAGTGTAACGTCAGCCCCTTGCACGTCAAAGACGCCGCCATTTACATAGTTTCCTACAAAAGCACCGCTTCCGTTTATGGTAAGATCACCACCAAGCCACTTAAACGAATGATTGTTTGTTAAAATAGTGTTTCCATTCAAATTTAAAACAGGTGCTTTGCCAGTGGCTGCTACACTCGCATTCTCACTTAAAGTAAGATCGTTTTGAAGCGTGTATGTGTTACCTTTATAAAGCGTATTCTTCATATCGGTTACGTTGCTTTCTTCGATCTCTGCTCCGCATACGCAAGCACGCTCAATGTATTCGTGTTCCTCGGTTATTTCCGTTCCGCAAACGGTACAAGTATAGGTATGTGTCGTTTCGGTTTTTGAATAAGTCCCTGCAACGTGGTTGCCCTTAACGCAGTTTTTAAGAGCTGCATTTTCATTTTCAAGTGCCGTCACTCTGTCGGTAAGCGTCTGCTTTTCGCCCTGAAGGGTGGTAATGGAAGAATTAAGGTCTGCTATCTGCGTTTCCTTTGCGGTAATGCTTGCTTCAAGCTCGGTTACTCTTGCCGCAAGGTCTGCCTTTTCTGTTTCAAGAGTAGAGATATAGGAATTAAGGGTTGCGATTTGGTTATTCTTTTCCGTAATAGTTCCGTTAAGGGTGGTAATCTGACCTTCAAGGGTTGCCTTTTCGGAAGTAAGAGTTTCAACGTTGGCTTCAAGGTCTGCGATTGTTGCGTTCTTATCTGTGATAGTTCCTTCAAGCTCGGTTACTCTTGCATTAAGGGTTGATTTTTCACCTTCAAGGGTGGAGACCTTTGCCTTAAGCTCGGTTATTTCCGTTCCGTCTGCTTCGCCGCTTTCTTCAAGCTCTGTAATTCTTTGGTTAAGAGTAGTTATCTGTGCATTAAGCTCGGACACCCTACCGTTAAGGGTGGTCTTTTCAGCTTCAAGAGAAGAAACGGAAGATGTGAGTGTTGCGATCTCCGCATTTTTTGAGGTGATGCTTGCTTCAAGCTCTGTGTT
>JAFSHW010000006.1 GCA_017440085.1 Clostridia bacterium | reverse complement strand
TGGCTTCATTGCAAAAACGCCTGAAATTGCAATTCTTTGCTTCTGACCGCCTGAAAGCTGATGAGTGGCGTGGTTTGAAAATTCAGACATTCCAACCATTTCAAGGGCTTCATCCACGCGCTGACGCATTTCATTTGGCTCAACACCCATATGCTCAAGAGCAAAAGCGACGTCCTCTTCAACCACAGTTGCAATTATTTGGTTATCGGGATTCTGAAACACCATACCCACAGTTTTTCTGATCGTGCCAAGATTTTCCTCATTGGAAACATCCATACCGTCAACAAAAACTTTGCCGCTGACAGGTGTGAGAATTCCATTGAAATGCTTTGCGAGGGTTGATTTTCCGCTGCCGTTATGACCCAGAATCGCAACGAACTCGCCTTCGTTGATTTCAAGATTTATATTTTTTAAAACTTCCTTGCTCTCGTCGTAAGAAAAGCAAAGATTTTCTGCTTTGATAATACTCATTTATTTTCGTGCCTTTTAAATTTATTCTGCTGTAAAAAATGCGGAAGAACCGCAAGGAAGAACGAATCCGCTGTTCTTAACGGGAAGACCTATCTCGTCAAAAGTTACTTTGCCTTTTTTTCCGTAGCGTTCTTTCATAACGTAGCCCAACATATAGCCCATACAACCTGCGGAAAGTCCCGTAGTGTAGGAATTCAAAAGGAAAAATAAGGGCTCGTCAGACATAATTGAAACTGTTTTTTGCAAAAGCCCGTAAATTTCCGATTCAAGCTTCCAGACCTCGCCACCGGGGCCTCTGCCGTAAGAGGGAGGGTCCATAATAATGGCATCGTATTTTTTGCCGCGTCTGAACTCTTTTTCTACGAATTTGACGCAATCGTCCACGATAAATCTGATATTTGAAATACCGTTAAGCTCTGCGTTTTCTTTTGCCCATTGTGTCATACCCTTGGAAGCATCAACGTGGCAAACCTGAGCACCGGCTTTTGAAGCCGCAACGGAAGCTGCACCTGTATAGGCAAACATATTAAGAATCCTTATTTCTCTGCCGCTGTTTTTAATAAGCTCACCGCATCTATCCCAATTCACAGCCTGCTCAGGGAAAAGCCCTGTGTGTTTGAAGTTCATTGGTTTGATTCTGAACTTTAATTCTTTATAATTTATAACGAAGCTTTCGGGAAGCTTATTAACTACCCATTTGCCGCCGCCGGTATTTGAACGGGAATAAACAGCGTCGGGGTCCTTCCACACGTTTGAGGTTTTGGGTGTATTCCAAATAACCTGAGGGTCAGGGCGAACCATAGTATATTTACCCCAGCGCTCTGCCTTTTCTCCGCAGGAAGCGTCAACAACTTCAAAATCTTTAAATCCGTCAGCAATAAGCATTTTACGACCCCTAACTATACAAATTAACTCATCTTATATTATACCACTATTTTCATATTAAGTCAATAGGTTGTTTATTAAGATTCTTTTATTTCTTATTTAAAATATTATAAAATTACAAAAAGCTCCCGCTAATTCACGGGAGCCAATCATATAAAAAGTTCAAAACCGTTTTTTACACAAATCCTTTATGACCTCGCCTGCAATAAACAAACCTGCCGCTGAGGGAATCCAGGCAACGGATGCAGGAGATTTCTTGCGCTGACCGACAGAATCGGGGTCTTCAAATAAAGGATTCAAAGGTTCTTCATCGCTGAAGCAGACTTTCAAATCGGAGATATTCCGTTTTTTCATTTCTCTGCGCATAACTCTCGCCAAAGGACAGCCTGAAGTTTCGTAAATATCGCAAATTCTGATTTTACTGCAATCAAGCTTATTTCCGAAGCCCATACTGCTGATAACGGGAATTTCCCTGTTTTTTGCCTCAACTATAAGGTCAACCTTTGCGGTGACGGTATCAACAGCATCAACAACGTAGTCGATGGAATATTTAAAAAGTTCCTCGCGTGTGTCAGGCAGATAAAAAAGGTCTAAGGGAATCACATTGCAATTTGGGTTAATTGACTTTATTCGTTCAGCCCAAAGTTGAGCCTTTGATTTTCCTACGGTTTCGGTAGTTGCAATAATTTGCCTGTTTATATTTGAAAGGGATACAGTATCTCTGTCAACTGCAATTATAGTTCCAACTCCGCTGCGCGCCACGGCTTCGCAAACGTATCCGCCAACGCCGCCAAGGCCAACGATTGCAACGGTTTTCTCTTTTAAATTTTCTGCGCCTTCAAGTGCCATTTCCGTGCGCATAAGCCATTCGGTCATACCTATCCCTCCGTTTTTATTATTTTACCACATCCGGTTGATTTTGTCAACAGAAAATTATTCCCCTATGTAAGCGATTGCAACGGCACCGGGGCCTGCGTGAGTGCCGATAACGCAACCTACGTCACAGGTAATCACATTTGAATTCTTGACGGAATCACCCATCAATGCTTTGAAATCTTCCAAATCGGAAACGCTGTTTGAATGAGCGTATGCGAAAGTTTTCGTAGTATCAGCAGGGTTTTCCTCAAAGAAATCCTTTATAAATTTATAAGCGGCTTTTTTACCCTTAACCTTACCAATGACGCTTACGGAGCCTTCTTCTATGGCAAGCAAAGGCATAATGCCGAGAAGTGAACCGATAGTTGCGGAAGTTTTTGAAAGACGTCCACCCATACTGAGATATTTTAAAGTACTGAACATTGCAACCAATTTAACCTTGGGTTTAATCTCTTCAAGTTTTGCTTTAATTTCTTTTGCGGAAAGGCCTTCGTCTCTCAATCGAACAGCTTCCATAAGAAGGACTGCAAGACCTATGGTTACGTTTTTGGAATCAAAAATGCTGATTTTATCGCTGCCGATATTTGCGGCGGCAATTCTTGCTGATTGGCAAGTACCACTGAGATTTCCCGAAAGGAATATTCCCAAAACCTCGTCCCCGTTTTCAATATGCTTTGCAAAAACTTCTTCAAAATCTGCAGGGTTTACCTGGGAAGTTGTAGGAAGAGTTTCCGCAACTGCAAGTTTGGCATAAAATTCTTCAGTGGAGATTTCAACCTTTTCTTTGTATCCCTGTTCGCCGAAAAACACCGTAAGAGGGATTGCTTCCACTCCCAATTTTTCAAGTGTTTCAAAATTAATATCGCAAGTGCTGTCTGTAATTATCTTAACCATTAAAATTTCATCCTTTTCTTTAAACGTCGTATTTCTTTTTGAAAAACGCACGCAATTCGTTGAGAGTTTCTGCAAGCACCTTTGCCTGACTTTCGGAAATGTCGGAAAGGACTCCGGAAACCATATCCTTATGAAAGGCTTCGTGTAAAGATTGAGCTTTTTTTGCTTTTTCTGAGCATTTAAGCTTTACTACCCTTTTATCCACCGCATCTTTTTCGCGGAAAATGTAACCCTTCTTTTCCAAAGGAATAATTGCCGTAGTCAAAGACCCTGCAGTAACTCTTCTTTTTTTTGCGATTTCCGTAACCCTGGTATCCTCGGAATTTTCTTCCGCAAGGAATACCTGCTCTATAATATGCATTTCGTTTACGGATAAATCCTTAAAGGTTTGAATTATGAAGTTTTCCTCAATTTTCAGTATGTCGTTAAAAACATCAACCAAAAAAGAGTTAATAAGCTTTGGTGTTTCTGCCATTAAATTTTTCCTTTCTGATATTTTGAACTTCAAAACATCTGAGATATTATACACCATAAGAAGCTGTTTGTCAATAGTATTTTGAACCTCAAAATAAATATTTCTATGTCTTTTTAGTGAAGAAACTAATATCGTGTAAAACCATTCCCCTTTTTGCCCCAATCAGAATAAAACAATGATTTTCTCTTTCACTTTTTTAAGTTATTGTAAACTTTTACGCCAAAGGCTTGCTTTTTTTCGCCAAATATGGTATACTCTTCACAAGAGCGGATTCAAGTCCGCTCTTTAAAGATATGTTCAGACTCTTCGGCGAGAACTGTAATAAACCTAAAAAAGGTGAAAGGAAACGGCATTATGGCTTCAGTTGTTGAAACTGTAAAAGAACTTGCAAAACCAATTACGGACCAGTTGGAATTGGACCTTTGGGACGTCGAATTTAAAAAGGAAGGCTCAAGCTATTTTCTCAGAATTTATATTGACAGAGACGAAGGTGTTTCTATCAACGATTGCGAAAACGTATCGAGAGCCATTGACCCGATTCTTGATGAGGTTGACCCCATTGAGCAGAGCTACTGCCTTGAGGTTTGCTCCGCAGGACTTGTGAGGGAGCTTCGAACCACAGCCCATATAAATAAGTTCTTAGGCAGAACGGTCGAGCTGGGCTTCTACAAGGTACCCGAAGGCTATAAAACCAAGAAAATGGACGCAAAGCTGATTTCCGCAGATGATGAAAACATTACGGTACAAATGGGCGAAGAAGAAAAAACATTTGAAAGAAAAGCAATTTCTAAAATCAAAATAGATTTAGTTGACTAATACGGAGGATAGCAATGAACGCAGAATTTTACGATGCTCTTGAACTGTTGCAGCAGGAAAAAGGTATACCCAAGAGTTATATGTATGAAAAAATCAAGGCAGCAATAGCTTCTACTATTAAAAGAGACAAACAGATACCCGTTGATAACGTTGAAGTTACTTTCAACGAATTGAAAAAAACGGTTAGAGTTTACGTTAAAAAGACGGTGGTTGAAGATATAATCAACCCCACTATCGAAATGTCTCTGGAAGAAGCTCAGAGCATTAAGAGTACTTACCAGATAGGTGACATCGTTGAAATCGACTACAACCCCGCAGACGTTGGCCGTATTGCGGCAAAGGTTGGTAAAAACGTTATCATTCAGGCTATCAATGAAGCAGTAAACGGCTCACTCATTCAGGAATTTGAAAGAATGAAGGGCACAGTTATCTCCGGCGTAGTTAACAGAATTGACGTTAGAAACAAGAGCGTATACCTTGATATTATGGGATACGAGCTTCCTCTTAACGAAAAGGATATTATTCCCGGCGAATCATTCAAAGACGGCGAAAGAGTTAAGGTTTGCATTGCAGACGTAAGAAAAAATTCCAAGAGTCAGGAAATCGTTCTTTCCAGAACCTGCCCAGACTTCCTCAGATGCCTTTTTGAAATCGAAGTTCCGGAAATTACCGAAGGCGTTGTTGAAATTAAATCCGTTTCGAGAGAAGCAGGCTCACGCTCCAAGGTTGCCGTTTGGTCAAACGATAAAAACGTTGACGCAGTAGGCTCTTGCATCGGTGCTAAGCAAGCAAGAATCAACGCTATTCTCGATAACCTCAACGGTGAAAGAATCGACCTTATTAAATACAGCGAAGACCCTGCAGAATACATCGTTGAAGCACTTTCTCCCGCAAACGTTAAAATGTTGGAGATTGATACAGAAGCAAAGACCTGCCGCGTTGCAGTTGCAGTTGACCAGCTTTCTTTGGCTATCGGTAAAACAGGTCAGAACGTAAGACTTGCGGCAAGACTTACAGGCTACAAAATTGACATCGTTGCCGAATAATGAAAAAAGATATAAATAAGCCCAAAGGCAGTATGGTAAGAACTTGCACCGGCTGCGGCGAGGCTAAAAATAAATTTGAATTTCTGCGAGTGGTAAGACTGCCCGACGGCAACGTGGTTTTCGATAAAACAGGAAAATTATCCGGCCGAGGCGCATATGTATGCGATGACCCCAAGTGCATCGAAAAGGCGTTGAAGACGGGAAGACTTGCAAGAACGCTGAAAACTAAAGTACCGGAAGGACTTTTGGACGATTATGGCAAACAGTAAATTTGAATCCATTCTCGGTATGGCGCGAAGAGCCGGAAAAGCCGTTTTGGGTTACGATAAAATCAAAGCTTCCGGCAAAAAATACGGATTAGTACTAATATGTTCCGACGTTTCGGAAAGAACGCTGCGAAACGCAAAGCTTTATGTAAGCGAAGACGGAAAAGCAGTTGAACTGCCAATGACTATGTTTGAGATGGGAAAAATTCTCGGCGCGGAAAAGGTTGGCGTGGCAGCGGTGGAAGATAAAGGATTTGCAAAAGCAATTCTTGACTCCATAGAAAATCAGTGAATAACTGCACGATAAATTAAGCATTATATATTTAAAGGGGAATATTGATGGGTTTACACGATAAGTACAGGCTTCACGAAATCAGTAAAGATTTCAACCTGAACAGTAATGAAATTCTTGATTTGCTTACTGAATATTTCGGTGAAGCAAAAACAAACCATATGACAGCTTTGAGCAAAGAGGCGCTTGACCTTTTGCTTGACAAATTCATTCAGGACAACGCATCCGAAGACGTTGCCTCTTATTTTGCTGCAATGACAAGCAAAAAAGAAGAAAAGAAAGAAGTAAAAAAGGAAGCTGAAAAACCTAAGGCAGAAACTAAAAAACCTGCTGCTAAAAAGGAAAAGAAGACTCCTGCTGAAGCAAAAGCAGAGCCTAAGGCTGAAAAGCCCGCAAGCAAAGAAAAGGCTCCCGCAAAAGCGGCTGAACCTAAATCAAAAGCTCCTGAAGAAAAGAAACACGCGCAAGAACCGGCTAAACCTGCGAAGACTCAGCCCGTTCAGCAGCCTAAGCCTCAGCGCAAACCGGAAGATAAAAAGGAACTTTTTGAAAAAGTTAAAACAGAAATGGCATCCGGTGAAAGAAAACAGAAGGAAGCTAAACCTGCTGCGAAACCTCAGCAGACAAACAACCGCATAGAAATTCCCGCAAAGAGCTACAACAGTGACTCCCCTGCTGTTACGGTTGCGGAACGTGATGACAAACCCTCTTCAGTTCCCGGCGGTAAATTCACAAAGGTTGTTGACACAAGAACTCAAATTACAATCAACCATTCAAAATATGATGAACGCCTTAACGATATTGCAGGAAACCAGGGCAACAGAGACTACGGCAAGAGCAAGCAGAAAATCGTTAAGAAAAACAAAAAGCAGGATTTCAAATCCAAAAAAGAAGACGAACAGGCACGCCTCAAGAGAATCGAACAGTACGAAAAGGATAAGAAGAAGCATCTCAGCAACATCGTCCTTCCCGAACAGATGTCTGTAAGTGAGCTTGCTGCAACACTCAGTGTTACAAACGCAGAAGTAGTTAAAAAGCTTATGATGTTGGGCGTTATGGCGTCTGCTTCTCAGATTATCGACTACGATACTGCATCCCTCGTTGCAGAAGACTTCGGCGCTAAGGTTTCAAAAGAAGTTATCGTTACAATCGAAGATAAACTTATCGACGATTCCGAAGACAATGCGGAAGACCTTATTGAAAGAAGCCCCGTCGTTGTAGTTATGGGTCACGTTGACCACGGTAAAACTTCAATCCTTGACGCTATCAGAAAAACCAACGTTGCTTCAGGTGAAGCAGGTGGTATTACACAGCATATCGGTGCTTATACTGTAAATATTAACGATAAAAACATTACGTTCCTTGATACTCCCGGTCACGCGGCGTTCACTTCAATGCGTATGAGAGGCGCACAGCTTACTGATATTGCAGTACTTGTAGTTGCAGGTGACGACGGTATTATGCCCCAGACAGTTGAAGCTATCAACCACGCAAAGGCGGCAGATATTCCCATTATTGTTGCTGTAAACAAAATGGATAAGCACGACGCAAACTTTGATAAAGTTATGCAGGCGCTTACAGAATACGAACTCGTTCCCGAAGAATGGGGCGGTGACACTATTTGCGTTCCCGTTTCAGCTCTTACAGGTATGAACATTGATAAACTTTTGGAAATGATTCTCCTTGTTGCGGAATTTAAAGAACTTAAAGCTAACCCCAACAGAACTGCAAAAGGTGCAGTAGTTGAAGCAAGACTTGACAAAGGCAGAGGCCCCGTTGCAACGGTTCTCGTTCAGAACGGTACTCTCCGTCAGGGCGACAGCATCGTAGCAGGAACAAGCTTCGGCAGAATCAGAGGTATGATGGACGATAAAGGTAAGAAAATTACCGAAGCTCCCCCATCCACTCCCGTTGAAATCATCGGCCTTGCGGAAGTTCCCTCTGCAGGTGATATTTTCCACGTAGTTCAAGATGAACGTATGGCAAAAGAGCTTGTTGAGCAGAGAAAACACGAGCAAAAAGAAGAACTTTACAAAAATAAAACTGCAGTTTCCCTTGATGACCTCTTCAATCAGATTCAAGAAGGTAATATGAAAGAGCTTAACATCATCGTTAAAGCTGACGTTCAAGGTTCTGCAGAAGCAGTTAAAGCTTCCCTTGAAAAGCTTTCAAACGAAGAAGTTCGCGTAAAGGTTATCCACTCCGCAGTAGGTGCGGTTAACGAATCTGACGTTATGCTTGCTTCCGCGTCTAACGCAATTATCGTAGGCTTTAACGTAAGACCCGAACCTAACGCTAAAAAGGCTGCTGAAAAGGATAAGGTTGACCTTAGACTTTACAGAATCATTTACGATTGCATCGAAGAAATCGAAACAGCTATGAAGGGTATCCTTGCTCCCAAATTCAGAGAAGTTGTTCTCGGCAATGCGGAAGTTCGCCAGACATTTAAGGTTTCCGGCGTAGGTACTATTGCAGGTTGTTACGTTCGTGACGGTAAGATCACACGTTCCGCGGGCGTAAGAATCGTTCGTGACGGTATCGTAATTTACGACGGAAAAATCGACTCCCTTAAGAGATTTAAGGACGATGCCAAAGAAGTTGCTTCAGGTTATGAATGCGGTCTCAGCATCGAAAAATATAACGACCTTAAAGAGGGCGACGTTATCGAAGCTTATACACAGGAAGAAATCGAAAGATAAACCATTCCGGATGGTAAAAAAATTACCGGCGCAGCTGATTCTTAGCGACGGACAGCTGCGTCTTTTCTTATCCGGCAACTGTCGCATTTGAAAAAATGGCAAATTATAAAAGAGACAGACGAAACGAAGAAATAAGACGCGAAATTGCGGAAATATTAAAGGACATAAAGGACCCTCGTATTCCTTCTATGCCCTCGGTAAATTCCTGCGACGTTACGGGTGACCTTGAAGAAGCAAGAGTTTACGTAAGCTTCTTTACGGACTATGATGAAAAAGAAGTTAAACAAGGATTGAAAGCATCTGCAGGCTACGTAAGAAAACAGCTTGCGGAAAGACTTAATATGAGAAATTCACCTAAAATCTACTTCATTCTCGACCATTCCGTAGAAACAGGTGCGCGTATAAACGAAATTTTAAAAAGCCTCAACACGAAAGATTCGGAGTAATCCGAATCTTTACATCATAAAAGAAAGGTATTTTCAATGTTTTCAGAAAATCAAATCAGCCTTTTCAAGGAAATTTTCACTAAAGATAATATCAGAATTATTGCCCACAGAAGCCCCGACGGAGATACTTTAGGCTCCTGCTTTGCCCTTTGCGAAGTACTGAAAAATATGGGAAAAACCGCGGAAGTTGTTTGCTCCGACAGAGTTGCAGACAAGCTTACAGTATTGACAGATTGTGAAACAGAGCTTTTTCCGACTTTCACACCTGACTGCATAGTAACGGTTGACGTGGCAACTGCTGACCTTTTGGGAAAGGCTTATTGTGATATTGCAGCAGAAGTTGACTACGCAATCGACCACCATTACACAAACACAAACTTTGCAAAAAATCTTATTCTTGACGGAGACTGCTCCTCGGCAGGGGAAGTACTTTTCTACCTTTTTAAGCAGGCGGGAATTCCCCTAACTGAAAAGGCGGCTTTTTTACTGTATGCGGCAATAGCGTCAGACACAGGGTGCTTTAAATTTGCAAACACGATGCCGGAAACCCACGAAGCGGCGGCAAATCTTTTGAGATACGGTATTGAAATTGAAAAAATCAATAAAATTCTTTTTGATGAGGCTACTGTGGATTACATTCGCTTTGAGTGCGAAGTTATCAACAATATGAAAATTTACGATGAAAAGATAGTTTTCTTACCCGTTACCAAAGAAATGATGGAAAGATACAATATTCAGGACGGAGAAGCAAACGGTCTTTCATACCTTTTAAGAAGAGTTAAAGGGTCGCTTATCGGGGCAACTTTAAGAGAATCTGATGAGAAAATCAGAATCTCCTTACGCTCATTCGGAGAGGAAAACGTGGCAGAAATTGCCGCAAAATTCGGTGGCGGAGGTCACGTAAAGGCTGCCGGATGCGGAATTGCAGGAACCCTTGAAGAGGTTGAAGAAAAGCTCCTTTCCGCTATAAGAGAATCAATAAAATAATAGGAAAAGACTATGATTATACCCATTTACAAACCTGCTGGAATGACGTCACACGACGTTGTTGCTAAAATCAAAAGAGCTTCTCCCATCAAATTAAAAATAGGGCATACCGGAACTCTTGACCCTATGTGTACCGGCGTTTTAGTGGTGCTTACAGGCAACGATACCAAGCTTTCCGACCTGTTACCTTCTGAAAAAGAGTACAAAGCGGTAATGAAAATCGGAATAGCCACGGACACACAGGACGTTACGGGAGAAATTTTGGAAAGCTCCAAGGTTCGCCCGTCATTTGAAGAAATAAAGTATGCGGCGGAAAGCTTCATTGGAACTTACGACCAGATCCCACCTATGTACAGCGCTGTAAAAAAGAATGGAGTTCCCCTTTATAAATTGGCAAGGAAAGGGGAAAAAATAGAGGTTGAGGCAAGAAAAATCACCATTTACTCAATAGAAAATCCCCAACTGATTGCTGAAGATGAATTTTCTTTCACCGTCAGCTGTTCCGGAGGAACTTATATAAGAACTCTTTGCGTGGATATTGGTGAAAATATGGGAATCCCCTGCTGTATGAAAGCTCTTGAAAGAACTAAGGCAAACGGGTTCAAATCAGAACAAACGGTTTCATTGGAAAAAGCCCTTGCTCTTGCATCAGAAATGAAGCTTTCAAATGCTGCCATTCCCTATGAAGAAGTATTTAAAGCATTACCTAAAGTGATAATCCCCGAAAATGGGTTAAATTATTATATGAATGGGGGCAGAATTACTGCCAACAGATGCAAGATTGAGAATTTAGAAGCAGAAACATATACAGCATATGCTGAAAACGGTGATTTTTTAGGCCTTGCAGGATTTATAAACGGCGAATTTTACGGAAAATGGAAAACAATGCTATAAAGGAAGATTATTTTGAGCCAAACTATTCTGAAAAATGAAAAAGTAATTGCCGTTGGGAATTTTGACGGTGTCCATTTAGGTCACGTAAAAGTTCTCAAGGCGGCTGTCGCTTTGGCGAAAGAATTAAACTGCATTGCTGCGGCAATGACTTTCAACCCCCACCCCAGAGATTTCTTCGCAGGTAAAGGCTCCGTTGAAAAAATTACTGATGAAATAACAAAAACAGAACTCATTTTGCAATGTGGAATCCGGGACCATATAATAGAAGCTTTTAATTGGGAATTTGCTGAGATGGATGCGGAAAAATTCGCTGATTATCTCAAGAACAAATTTAACTGCTGTGCAATAGTATGCGGCGCAAATTTCAGATTTGGCAAAAAAGCGGCTTACGGAACGGAAGAACTAAAAAAAGCTTGCGAAAAATTCCAAATGAAAGCTCTTATATGCAATTATGAAGAAGGTTTCAGCTCCACGAGAATCAGAAATTTGTTGACTGAGGGTGACGTAACGGGGGCAGAAAAGCTTTTGGGCAGACCTTTTTCACTTCACGGAAAGGTTCTCCACGGAAGACATATCGGCACAGGAATAGGCTTCCCCACAGTAAACATTTCGGCTGAAAAGGGACAAGTTTTGCCAAAATTCGGCGTATATGCAACAAGAGTAACTTGCGGTGAGGAAATTTTTAAAGGAATAACAAACGTAGGTTCAGCACCTACCGTTTCTGAAAATAACAGCAACGTTAGAACGGAAACGTTCCTTTTAAATACGAATAAAGACCTTTACGATATGGAAATTAAAGTGGAATTTTTGAAATTTATTCGAGCTGAAAAAAAATTCAATTCGATTGAAGAGTTGAAAATTCAAATTGAAAAAGATTTATCCGAAATAGATTGAGGACATTATTGTCTTAATTGAACAAAAAAAACGATTAAAAAGAGACATTTTTTTTAATTTTAACGAATAGCTATTGCAAGTTGTACAAAAATATGCTACAATAATAGTGACATATGACCAAAAACAGCTAAAGGTTTTTTATCGAATTTCGAGAGGAGTATTTAGAAAAAATGTCCAGCAGAATATTTCAGAGTGTAATACAGCAGATTAAAAGTAATACGGACAAAATTGTGGGAGTTGTTGACGATCAGGCTAACGTTATCGCCTGCAACGACTTGGCTCTTATCGGGCACTCACTTGGTATAAATATCAGCGAAGCGATGTCTATTACAGATATGGCTGTCATCAACGGCTTTACATACCACGTAATCGGTTCAAAGGTTAAAATCGAATACGCAGTTTTTGTTAAAGGCACTGATACAGAAGCAGCTTCTTTAGCTAATATTTTAGCTGTTACTTTAGGCTCAATTAAAGAAATGAACGACGAAAAGAATGACAAAACTCATTTCGTCAAGAATGTTATGCTGGAAAACATTCTCCCCGGTGACATTTTCGCAAAATGCAAGGAAATTCACTTCACCGCTGAAGCTCCCAGAGTAGTGGTTCTTATCAGACTTCTTGACAGAACTGAAATTTTCGCTTACGATATTATTCAGAGCCTCTTCCCTGAAAAAGCAAGAGACTTTGTTATAAACGTAGGCGATAACGATATTGCTCTCGTTAAAGAAGTTAAGCCTTCCATCGAAATTAAAGACCTTGAAAAGCTTGCGCGCTCTATTATCGACACACTTAACAGTGAATTCTACACCAGAGCTGTTATCGGTATCGGAACTATCGTCAACTCAATTAAAGACGTTCCCCGTTCATTCAAGGAAGCGCAGGTTGCTATTGAAGTAGGAAAGATTTTTGACGTGGAAAAAGTTATTATGGCATAT
Source organism: Clostridia bacterium (assembly GCA_017440085.1). Taxonomy (GTDB): domain Bacteria; phylum Bacillota; class Clostridia; order Oscillospirales; family UBA644; genus HGM12619. The sequence goes on along the minus strand of JAFSHW010000006.1, from coordinate 13,898 downwards.
TCAAACTTGGGTATCGGCAGACTTATTTACTATTTACCCACAACCCTTTGCAATATGTTCCTTAACGAAGTCTTCAAGAAGGGCTCTGTTGAATCCCTTGACCACGAAACTCTTTTCACCATTCAAAAATTCTTTGAAAACAACCTTAATATTTCCGAAACGTCAAGAAAGCTCTTCGTTCACAGAAATACTTTGGTTTACCGCTTAGAAAAAATCAGAAGACTTACGGGGCTTGATTTGAAGCAGTTTGACGATGCTATCGTATTCAAAGTTGCTTTGATGGTAAGAAAATATCTTTCTTCCAACCCCACGAAATTCTAAAACATATTCATAATTGCTTCGACATAATTACGTTCATAACAATAAACCGCGCATTGCGGCATTGGAGACACGAAAATGATATTATTTAAAAACGTAAGCAAAGTATATAAAAACGGCACAAAAGCCTTAGAAGATATAAACATTAAAATTAACGACGGCGAATTCGTCTTCATTACGGGGCGTTCAGGCGCCGGTAAAAGCACGATGATGCATCTTCTTACCTGCGAAGACACACCCACGGAAGGCAAGCTTATAGTAAACGGTATTGAACCGAAAAAGCTTTCCCGCCGCCAAATACCGAAATACAGAAGAGGAATCGGAGTAGTTTTCCAGGATTTCAGACTTATCCCCACAATGACTGTATACGACAATATTGCTTTTGCTATGAGAGTTGTTGGCAGAGGCAGAAAAGAAATAAAGCGCAGAGTTGCAAACGCTTTGGAGCTTGTGGGCCTTTCACACAAAGCAAAGGCTTACCCAGAGCATCTTTCAGGCGGTGAGCAGCAAAGAGTTGCACTTGCCCGCGCAATTATAAACAGCCCTAAGCTTATTATTGCAGACGAACCTACCGGAAACGTTGACCCTCAGATGTCAATAGATATTATGAAGCTTTTGAACACCATAAACAAAGAAGGAATTTCCGTGGTTGTGGTAACTCACGAGCAAGCATTGGTTGACGCTTTCAGAAAACGAGAAATCAAAATCGAAGACGGTAAGGTTATTTACGATTCAGCGAAAGCGAAAAAAGAGGAGGTTGAAGCAAATGATTGATAGCCTTTTCTTCCTTATTAAGTCAGCATTTAAAAACGTCTTTAAAAACTGGCTTCTTACAATTGCCTCCATTTCAATTTTGGCAGTATGCCTTGTGGTTTTGGGAAGCGTTATACTCATTATCGGAAATATAAACGTTTTCATTGATGAGGTGGGAAACGAAAGCCAGGTCGTAGTTTACATAGAAGATGACTTGGGCGTAGAGGAAATAACAAGAATAAACGATGAGCTTAAAGCAATCTCAAATATCGGAAAAATTCATTATAAATCCAATGAAATGATTCTTGAAGAATACAAGGCATCCTTAGGAGAAGACGCAATTCTTTTCGAAGACCTTGAAGCTGATACGTTCAGGAACTCTTTCGTTTTCAATATGAAAGATATTGAAAAATTTGACCAACCGATTTTTGAAGTTGAGAAAATCGACGGTATTGAAACTATAAAAGAAAGACGAAAACTCGTTCAGAGAATCGTTGAAATAAAGGACGTTCTTATGTTCCTTTCCTCCTGGATAATTCTGATTTTCCTTGTGGTTTCAATAGTAATCATCACAAACTCCGTAAAAGTTTCCGTTTACGCTAAAAAGCAGGAAATTTGGCTGATGAAATACGTAGGTGCTACGGACGCATTCATAGAAGCACCTTACTTTATGGAAGGAATAATTATAGGTCTCGTTTCAAGCGTGGTTGCTATAATTTCCCAAATTTACATTTACAAAAACGTACTTTCTCCCATTCTTTCCGATCTGGGCTTCATAAACCCCATTACCATTGAATCTGTTTTGCCAATAGTAATCATCGGATTCCTTATTGCAGGAACAGTGGTTGGAACTATCGGGTCAGCGTACCCCGTAAAGAAATACTTAAACGTATAAATTACTGAATAACCAAACATACTATAATGCCTCAGGTGGGGCATTATATGTTGTTTATACCAACAGAAAGGGTATTTTACAATGAAGAAAAAAGGCATTAGAATAGGTACAGTTTTCTTCCTTTTGGTTGCAACAATGGCAGTCACGGCAATCGGAACCTATTACTACGTAAGCCAAATTATTAACGATATTGGCAGAAACCAGCAGATGTATCAAAAGCTCGACCTTATAAACTCCGTAATTTCACGAAACTACGTTTTGTCAATCAATTTGGTTGACGGTTACGATGATATTATTGACGGTATGGCAGCAGGCTACATTGAAGGCTTGGGTGACGAAAACTCATATTACTTAGATGAGAAAAACTTTAAAGCGCCTTCAGCAGTTACAGGTATTTCAGGAATTGATATTGGGATTTTATACTCCTTTGCCCCTTCAACAGGCGGTATTAAAATAAACTTACCGAAAGCAGGCTCACCTGCAGAAATTGCAGGGCTTGAAAAGGGAGATATAATTCTCAGCATTGACGGAACAAACGTTACTGAAGACGGTTACAGAAGAGCTGTTGCAAAACTTACAGGTAACGCAGGTTCCACTGTTTCGCTTTCAGTTCTTAAATCTTCAACCTCAGAAATTGTAGACTTGGAAATTACCAGAATGGAATACGTTCCTCAAACCGTTTCTTACAGAATAATTGAAAACGGTATAGGATATATTTATATAAACGAGTTCGATAAAACTACACTTTCCTCTTTCAACGCTGCAGTTGATAAACTTACAGAAACAGGCGCAAAGGGAATTGTAATTGACGTTAGAAATAACAGCGTTGGTGATTTTGCTTCAGTGGTTGAGGTCCTCGACAGAATTATGCCTTCGGGAATTATAGTTTCAGTCCGCGAACAAAGCTCTGATACTCCCACAAGATATTTTTCAGACGATACAAACTTAATGCTCCCCATTACAGTTCTCCAAAACGGTGAAACCTCAGGGGTTGCAGAGGTTTTCACTTCCGCGTTGCGAGATACGGAAAAAGCGGTAGTTATAGGAACGACTTCCAAGGGTATGGGCGTAGGTCAGCGAGATATTGCTCTTTCTGACGGAACGGCTATCAGACTTTCAGTATACGAATACGTTACTCCCGCAGGTGAAAGATTCCACGGGGTAGGTATTGCGCCAAACGTAATCGTTCAACTTGAAGAAGATAAAGAAGCTTTGCTCCCGAATCTTCCCGAAGAAGATGACGTTCAACTCCAAATGGCAGTTGATAAACTCAAATCAATGTTAGGTATTCAAGAATAAACCTAAGGAAAGGCAGAATCCTTATTTTGAAAAAGAAATTAACCACCATAGCAATAACGGCAGTGGTAACGGCGATTATATGCACGTTGGTTTTCAACGTTTGTTTCCCCGAAAAAATAAAGGGGATTTCCGATGAAGATGCGGAATTTCTCAATAAATTCCACACTTTGAAGGGATATATAGACGACTACGCAATTTACGACTTTGATGAAAAATTCGCAGAAGACTCAGCTCACCTTTACTATATGACTGGGCTTAAAGACGACGCATTTGCTTATTACTTCACCAAAGAAGAGCTGCAGGATTACAATACAGAAACTCAAGGCTCATTCGTAGGTATCGGCATTAACGTAATGACCCAGACAACAGTATTGGAAAACGGACTTTTTATTTACAGAGTTATAGGCGGCTCCCCTGCTGAAGCGGCAGGACTGCAATCAGGTGACGTTATTGTTGAAGCAGACGGTGTATCTTTTGTAAATTACCCTTACGAAGACGCGGTTGATATTCTTCTTGACGAGGAAGGAACCACGGTTCAGCTTAAAATCAACAGAAACGGCGAAGAAATTGACTTCAACGTTACAAGAAAATTATTTGAGCAGGTAAACGTTGATTTTAAAGTTATTGGCAATTTAGGATACATCAGAATCCACCAATTTGCCGAAAATGCTGACGAACAGTTCCAAACAGCGTTAAATACTCTTTTAAATATGAACGTTAATGGCATTATTTATGACGTCAGAAACAATCCCGGAGGCGAACTTCAAACAGTTTGCAATATGATTGATATGCTTATTCCCGGTGGGGAAGAAATTATAGTCATCGAATACAAAAACGATGAGGAGATTATCTACTCCACTAAAAATAGGATAACGGATATTCCACACGTGGTTTTGCTTAACGGTGACTCCGCAAGCGGCAGCGAGCTTTTCTCTTCTTCATTAAGGGATATTTTGGGAACGGAACTTATCGGAACCCAATCTTTCGGTAAGGGTGTAGGGCAAACGACTTTCCCCCTAAAAGATGGTTCAGGAGTTAAGGTTACGACGTTTAAATACCTTACGAAAAGCAGAACGGACTACAATTACGTAGGCCTTGTACCCGATTACGAAATCAAATTAGATGAAAAATGGGATATGGAATTCTACACAATGCCTTTTGATGAAGACTTGCAGTTGCAAAAAGCAATTGAAGTTCTCAACGATAAAATAAATTAAAAAAATGACATAAAAATGATTAAGGAGATAAATACAAATGAGCGCAAAGATAGTATTGACTGAAGAAGGCCTTAAAAAGCTTGAAGAAGAACTTCGTTACCTCAAAACAGAAAAAAGAGCTGAAATAGCAGAAAAAATTAAGGAAGCAAGAGATTTTGGTGACCTTTCCGAAAATAGCGAATACGATGCGGCACAGAACGAACTTGCTATTTCTGAAGCAAGAATCAGAGATATTGAAGAGCAGCTTAAAAACGCTACCGTTATCGATGCGGCTGAGCTTACCACAGACCACATTGGCGTTGGTACAGCAGTTCTTCTTCTCGATTGCGAATTCCCCGAAGACGAACCTATTAAATACACCATAGTAAGCAGAACTGAATCCAACCCTGCAGAATATAAAATTTCAGACCAGAGCCCTATGGGTATGGCACTTATCGGCAAGAAAAAAGGCGACGTAGTTACAGTTAACGCTCCAGGCGGAGACTTTGACTACAAGGTTCTTGACATTGAACTTGCTTAACACATAAATTTAAGGAGACAGAAAACAATGGCAGATGAAAACGTAGTAATTGCGGCTGAAGAAGAATCTTCCGAAGTAAATCTCAGCGAACAAATGAAGATTCGCCGCGAAAAATTGGCTGCTGCTCAAAAAGCGGGCAACAACCCTTACGAAATAGTTTCTTACAACGTAACAGCATACAGCGAAGATATTAGAAATAATTTTGAACAGCTTGAAGGCTCTGAAGTAAGCATTGCAGGCCGTATGATGAGCAGACGCGATATGGGTAAAGCTAACTTTATCGACATCGCAGACAACAAAGGCAGAATCCAGGTTTACATCAGAAAAGACGACGTTGGAGATGAAGTTTTTGCATACTACAAAACTTGGGATATTGGAGACATAGTTGGTCTTACAGGTAAAGTTTTCAGAACACGCAGAGGCGAAATTTCCATTCACACAACTTCTATCACTCTTCTTTCAAAATCCCTCATTCCCCTTCCCGAAAAATTCCACGGTCTCAAAGATACAGACCTCAGATTCCGTCAGAGATACGTAGACCTTATTATGAACCCTGACGTAAAGAAAAACTTCATCATTCGTGCTCAGTTCATCAAATTTATGCGTAAATACCTTGATGATAGAGATTATATTGAAGTTGAAACACCCGTACTTAACACTATCGCAGGCGGTGCATCTGCCCGTCCTTTTATCACACACCACAATACTCTTGACCTTAATATGTATATGCGTATTGCAACGGAGCTTCCTTTGAAGCGTCTTATCGTTGGCGGTATGGACAGAGTATATGAAATTGGCAGAATCTTCAGAAATGAAGGTATGGACCCCAAGCACAACCCAGAATTCACCTCAATCGAACTTTACCAGGCTTATGCTGATTTCCACGATATGATGGATATTGCAGAAGGTATCATCTCCGGTGCGGCAAAAGAAATTCACGGCACATATGAAGTTGAATGGATGGGTGAAAAGATTGACCTTACACCGGGTTGGAGAAGACTCACAATGGTTGATGCCGTTAAAGAATACGTAGGCATCGACTTCAACGCAATAACAGACGACGCAGAAGCTGTTGAAGCAGCAAAAAATATCGGAGTTGAACTTGCTGAAACTGCTGATAAAACTTGGGGCAATGCGCTCTACGCTTGCTTTGACCAGAGAGTTGAAGAAAAACTTATTCAGCCTACGTTTATCACGATGTACCCCGTAGAAGTATCTCCCCTTACAAAGGCAAGCCCTGCAGACCCCAGACTTACAGAACGTTTTGAGCTCTTCGTTTGCCACAGCGAACTTGCAAACGCTTATTCCGAGCTTAACGACCCCATCGTTCAGAGAGAACGTTTTATGAAGCAGCTTGAACTTCGTGACAGAGGCGACGACGAGGCAGAAATGCTTGACGAAGACTTCCTCACAGCTATGGAATACGGTATGCCCCCAACAGGCGGTATGGGTATCGGCGTTGACCGAGTAGTAATGATGCTCACAAACAACGACACTATCAGAGAAGTTCTTCTCTTCCCCACGATGAAACCCCTTGCGTAAATTATTACATTTAAAAATTTAAAAGTATACGAAAGTATATAAAACCGAAGCAGAGCTTTCGACGAACAAGGATACCAATATTCTCTTCGGTCGAAGGCTCTTTCGGCAGAATTCTACAAGTTTAAAACTTATGCCTCAGCAATGGCGGCGGAATGGAGATTAAAATGGCAGAATGGAAAGAAAGAGAAATTGACAGATATAAACACGATAAATGGTACCAAAATATTTGGTTTCACCATAAAGGCCCTATTATTGCAATCGTGTTAGCTGTAGTCATTCTCGGCGTCTTACTGTATTCTTCACATATGACTGACCCCACTGACATTTACATTTTGCACATTACAGAATCCCCTGAAGTTTACAAAGAAAAAACGATTTCACTTAACGAAACGATTACAAAATACGCCGAAGATAAAAACGGAGACGGAAAAATTACCGTTTACATAGAAAACCTCTATATCGGCGAAGAATTTGACGCAACAAACGTCTTTAAAAACAAAGAAAAAATAATGACAGTCATTCGCTCCGGAGACTGTATGTTTATGATTGCAGATGAAGTCGGCGCACAATATCTTCATTCTGCAGAAGCTTGCCAAGACCTTTCGGGAGTGCTTACAGGCGAAGCTGCAGAAAACCTTGAATTTGAAAACAAGCTTTGGAATTGGAAAGATTCCGAATTTAAAAATACTAACGAAACTTTAAGCAATATCTTCGGAGACAGCTCCCTTTATTTCGGGTTGAGGATTTTTGAAGGAACTATTGCGGAATATACTGACCACGCGCAAAAGAATTTTGAAGTCGCAAGAAATTTGCTTATTTCAATAACCGAAAACACTCAAAATACGGAAAAAGCTGAATAATCACGCAAAACTGCGGGTAAAATACACATATCTTTTAAAGGAAGTGTGTATTGGTTGAAAAAGCTGAAATCTGTTATTTTGGCAGGAGGCGCAGGCACGAGATTGAGACCTCTTACCTGCAATATGCCCAAGCCTCTTGCGCCTATATGCGGAAGCCCCTGCATATATTATATTTTAAATCTGCTGAAAACTCACGGCGTTGACGAAGCGTATCTAACGCTGCAATACAAAGGCGAAGAGATAGAAAAAGCTGTTGAAAACGTCCGCGAAATGGCGCTCACCTGCGTTAAAGAAAAAGAACCTTTGGGCACAGCAGGCGCTCTTTTGAATTTAGACGGTTTAAGCGAGGATTTTTTCGTAATTTGCGGGGATTGCATCTGCGATTTCGATTTAACTGCCGCGGCAGAATTTCATAGATCTCACGGTGGAATCGCCACTATGATTCTTGCAAAAGTAAGAGAGCCTCTTGAATACGGAGTTGCAGTTACCGACGATGAAAACTGCATTACCAGATTCATCGAAAAACCCTCCTGGTCAAGAGCTTACAGCGATACTGTGAATACGGGCATATATATTTTTTCAAAAAAAATATTGGAATTTATTCCCAAAGGCAAACCAAGCGATTTTTCTAAAGACATTTTCCCCCTTCTGATGGAAAAGGGGCATAAAATACACGGATACGTAGCAGAGGGCTATTGGTGCGATATTGGAAATATATCTGCATACACGAACTGCAATAAAGACGTATTAAGCGGAAAATTGAATTATAAACCACTTCTTTCCGTTCTTGCAGATAGCGGAAGCACTGTTTTGATTAACGAAAAACCCGTTTTTATCGGCAAAAACGTTACTATGAACAATGCGGAAATAGGAGCTTTTTCTGTAATCGGCAATAATTGCGTTTTAAATGAAGGTTGCCGAGTGGAAAACAGCGTACTGCTTGACGGTGTAACCCTGGAAGAGGGTTCTTCCGCAAGAGGATGCGTTATCTGCAGCGGAGTAACCTTAAAAAAAGGCGTTTCTGTGGGTGAGCAATGTGTTGTGGGTGAGCTTTCTCAGGTAGGAAGCAGTGCTGTTATCAGCGGCGGAGCGAAAATTTACCCAAAGAATATAATTCCCGAATACACTTTTGTGAAAAACACTGTAATTGACGGGATTGAAAGCCTCAACCTTGAAGACGGAAAAATTTCAGCAGCTTTTAACCAAAACACGGATACTTCCCTTTTCGTAAAGATCGGTGCGGCTTTTGCGGCAACGGTAAAAAAAGGTATTGCAGTGGGGATTGACGTTTCTCAAAAAAACAAAGAGCTTATGGCTCCCGCTTTTGCCCTTTGCAGTGGAATAATGTCAGTTTCCTCTGAAAATTTCGATTTAGGTCCCTGCGAATTAAACGTTTTTAGCTTTGCCATACGCGAATTTGGCTTTGGCGGCGGGATTTTCATCAGCAAAGAAAATGATAAGCTGACTTTTTATTTGCTTGAAAGTGACGGAATGCCCTTTGGCAGGGAAAAAGAACGAAAATTTGAAGCGATTTTTTCATCCGGTGAAATTGAATACTCCCGCGAAGGTGAGTTCAGAAGCTTCAAAGGGTATGAAAAAATCTATGAAAAGGCTTTCAAAGAAAAGCTTGAAAGCTGCCCACCAATAAGCGCTTTCGTTTATGCGCCAGATTTTATTACTGAAAAAATAACTACCAAACGAAAAAACGAAAACAGCGAATATATTTACGTTATGCCTCAGAGACTTATTGTTCAGAAAAATTCTCACGAGGCTTATGATGACGATTTGATAAAATGCGTTTCTGCTTTTTGCTGCGGAATGACTGAAGGTGAAGTTTATATTCCTTACAGTTTCCCTTCAGCAGTTGATACTGTGGCAAAAAAATACGGGTTTAAATGCCAAAGGCTTACTTTTGAAGATACTGACAGGGCGAAGCTTTTCAAAATGACAGATATAAATTACAGAGCATTGTATCTTATTAGCTTTATGGCAAAATACGGTGTGACCTTTGCGGAACTTGCAAAATTGATGCCGGTTTTTACTTCACGCCGCAGGGAAATAGAAGTTACTGCGGAAAAAGCTTCTTTGATGAAATACCTTTCGTCAGTAAAAGGGCGAGAGCTTATAGAAGGGGTAAAAATCAGAGAAAACGGAAGCACTGTATTGATTATCCCCAAAAAAATGAAAAACGAATTCACTATCTGCGCAGAATCGGCAGATGCGGAAACAGCCGCAGAACTTTGCGACTTTTACGCAAAAAAACTAAAAAAATGAACTAAGAAACTTCTTGTTCCGAAACGTTCGGAACATAATACATAAAACAATTTAAACATCTAAGGAGGTTTATGCATTTGAAAAAAATAGAAAGAATCAGAATTATCCCCTTGGGAGGACTCAGCGAAATCGGTAAAAACCTTACGTTGGTGGAATGCGGAAAGGACATTATCGCCCTTGACTGCGGTATGTCATTCCCCGACGACGATATGCCTGGAGTAGACTACGTTATTCCCGATATGCAGTACATCGTAAAAAATAAAGACAGATTCAGAGCAATTTTTATAACTCACGGTCACGAAGACCATATAGGAGCTATCCCCTACCTTTTGAAGCAAATAAACGTGCCCATTTACGGTACGAAAATGACTTTAGGTATTATTTACAATAAACTGAAAGAATTTAAGCTTGAAAAAGATGCAGAGCTTATTGAAGTTCCTGCAGGCGCAACTGTTGAACTTGACTGTATGAACGTTGAATTTATTCACGTAAACCACTCAATCGCAGACGCAGTTGCCCTTGCAATCCACACACCTATGGGTACTATTTTGGATATGGGTGACTTTAAAATTGACTCTACACCTATTCAAGGCGAAATGATTGACCTCGCCCGCTTGGGTGAATTGGGCAAAGAAGGCGTTCTCTGCTTACTTATGGAATCCACTAACGTGGAGCGCCCCGGTTACGCAATGAGTGAAGCTAAGGTGCACGGCTCTTTGGAAAACATTTTCCTTAAAGCGGCTGAAAAGAGAATCATAGTTGCAACATTTGCTTCAAACGTGCATAGAGTTCAGTCTATAATCGACACCGCAAGCAAATTCGGAAGAAAAGTTGCAGTAAGCGGCAGAAGTATGATAACAGTGCTTGAAGTTGCAAGCCAGTTGGGGTATATGAATATTCCTCAAAACGTACTTATTGATATTGATTTGGTAAATCAGCTTCCCCCGGAAAAGGTTGTAATTATCACTACGGGAAGCCAGGGCGAGCCAATGTCTGCTCTTTACAGAATGGCGTACTCCGACCACAAGGTTGTTGAAATTAACAACAACGACTTGGTAGTAATTTCAGCAACGGCGATTCCCGGTAACGAAAAAATGGTTAATAAGGTAGTAAACGAACTGTTCAAGTCAGGTGCAGAAGTTGTAAATGATGCTATTTCTGAAGTTCACGTTTCAGGGCACGCTTGCCAAGAAGAATTGAAGCAGATTTTCGCATTGGTTCAGCCCCAATTCTTTATACCCGTTCACGGTGAATACCGCCACCTTAAAAAGCACTCACTCCTTGCTCAATCAATGGGTATTCCTGAAAAGAATATCGTAGTTGCAGACATCGGTAATATTATCGAAATTATGGGCGGCAAAATCGGTATCGTAGGAACGGTTCCTTCAGGAAGAGTTCTCATTGACGGAAGCGGAATAGGAGACGTTGGAAACATCGTTCTCAAAGACAGAATGAACCTTTCACAAGACGGTATTATTATTGCGGTTGCGCTGTTTGACGGCGAAACGAAAAATTTGTTGGCAGAGCCTGAAATTATTTCAAGAGGCTTCGTCTACGCGAAAGAAAACGAAGAGCTTTTTGCGGCGATTAAGAGATTTACAGAAGAAACAGTTGTAAATGAAGCAGGCAGGGCTAACCCCTTGGATTGGGAATACGCAATGAAGACCTCGTTGAGAGAAGCTTTGACTAAATTTGTTTTCGATGCAACGAAACGCAGACCTATGATACTTACCGTGGTAAAAACCATATACTGATAAGGAATCCTTAAAACGAAAGGACCTATAATTATGATTAATTCCATTAACGACGTAAAAGACAAAAATATAACCGTCATCGGATTCGGTGTAAGCCACCGCCCCCTTGTTAAGCTTTTAGTTGAAAAGGGCTCAAAAGTGACGGTCAGAGATAAAAAATCCGTAGAAGAGCTGGGCGAAGACGCTTCAGCTCTTTTGGGGAAAGTTGAATTCATTACAGGCGAAGATTACCTTAAAAATATCACCGGTGATATAGTTTTCAAAACCCCCGGAATGAGAAACGATAAACCTGAATTCATTGAAGCTGTAAAAAAAGGCTGTGAACTGATTTCTGAAATGGAACTGTTTTTCAGACTTTGCCCCTGCAAGATTTTTGCAGTAACCGGAAGTGAAGGCAAAACGACTTCAACGACTCTTATTTATAATTTTCTCACAGCCCAGGGTTACACTTGCCATTTGGGCGGAAATATCGGAAAGCCTTTGCTCCCCGAAATTGAAAGCATTAAACCTGATGATTTCGCCGTGGTTGAGCTTTCATCTTTCCAGCTTAACGATATGACTCAAAGCGGAAATATTTCAGTAGTTACAAACGTCACCCCCAACCACCTTGATTGGCACACTTCAATGGATGAATACGTTGAGGCGAAGAAAAACATCTTCAAATACCAAGACGGAAACGGGGTTCTTATCGTAAACAAAGATGATGAAACGGCGCTTTCCTGCGCAAAGGAAGCCAAGGGTGAAGTGAGATATTTCTCTTTCAAAGGCGAAACGGAAAATGGCGTTTATCTTGCTGAAAACGGTGATATAATTTCCACCTTGTGCGGCGAGAAATCCGTTATTATGAACAGAAGCGATATTAAGCTCCCCGGAGACCACAACGTTCAGAATTATATGACATCTGCGGCGGCGGTGCACGGATTCGTTGAAAATGAAACTATCAAAAAAATTGCAAGAGAATTCGGCGGAGTTGAGCACAGAATGGAATTTGTAAGGGAATTTGAGGGCGTAAGATACTACAATGACAGCATTGCAACCACTCCCACAAGAACCATTGCAGGGCTAAAGGCTCAGACTCAGAAAATCATTATTATCGCAGGTGGCTACGATAAAAATTTGGACTATTCTCCCCTTGCACCATATTTGGTAAAACACGTAAAGCATATGGTTCTTTGCGGTGCAACCAAGGGAAAAATCAAAAACGCTTTGCTTAATTGCAAGGACTACGACCCAAATGAATTGACGATAGAAGAAACAGAGGACTTCAAATCTGCAATTTACGCCGCACGAAAAGCGGCAAAGGCGGGAGATATAGTTTATTTCTCCCCTGCAAGCGCAAGCTTTGATATGTTCCCCAATTTTGAAGTAAAGGGCAGATTTTACAAAGATACGGTAAATAATTTTAAGGAGAACGAATAATGACGGCATCATTCAAAGAGCTTTCGGAAATTCTTGCAGTTGAATCCGAATGCGGAAACGAAAGAGCTTTTGCCGAAATGATGGCTGAAAAGCTTTTGGAATTTACAGATAAAGAAAATATTGAAATTGACAGACTAAATAACGTCATTGCATACATAGGCGACAGAAGCAAGCCCGTAGTAATGCTTTCAGCACACCAGGATGAACTTTCACTTATCGTTACCAATATTGAAGAAAACGGATTTTTGAGAGTTCTTAACATCGGCGGCACTGACAGAAGAACGCTCCTTTCCGGGGAAGGCTTGCTGAAAGTTAAGGCGGATAACGAAGTAGGCTACGAAATGCTCCCCGTTATTTTCTGCAACACTCCCCCGCATTTGCTTACTGCAAACAGCAGAAACAAAATTCCCGAATACAAGGAACTTTTCGTAGATACCGGCTTGCCTGCGGATGTTGTAAAGCAGAAGGTCAGACCCTCTGACAGAATTTACATTCAAGCACCTATAACGGAGCTTCTCAACAACAGAATCGCGGCGAAGGCTCTTGATAATAAAATCTGCGTTTACGCTATTATGACAGCTTTGAAAAAACTGAAAATGGCAATAAAACACAAAGAGCTTGACGTTTGCATTGCAGTTCTTTTCGCATCTCAGGAAGAGGTTGGTTCAAGAGGCGCTTGCGTCGGAACATATAACATCAACCCTGATGAGGCAATTATTCTTGACGTTACTTTCGCAAAACAGCCCGGAGTTTCTGACAGCGCAGAGCTTGGCAAGGGCGCAGTAATTGAATACTCCACCATTTTCGATAAACAGCTTACCAATAAAATTAAGAAAGCAGCAGACGGCAAAAAGCTCCAGTATCAGATTTGGGCTGAGGGCGTAAATTTGGGCACAGACGCAGATATGGTTCAGACTATGAGATGCGGTGTGAAAACAACTTTGGTTTCAGTCCCCATAAGAAATATGCACACTCCCGTTGAAGTAGCTGACCTTTCCGACGTGGAAAGTGCGGCAGACGTAGTAGCTGCTTATATTGAAACTTATC
>JAFSHW010000038.1 GCA_017440085.1 Clostridia bacterium | reverse complement strand
GGACTTCGGCGACACGGTAAAGGTACATATCGGTCAGTTCTACGGCATTGAGATAAACGACTTTGCGGTATCCGTTGCGAAAACGGCGCTGTGGATAGCGGAACACCAGATGCTGAAAGAAACAGCGGAGATCCTTGAGCGAAATATAGACTTCCTGCCCCTCAAAACCTACGCCAACATCGTGGAGGGCAACGCCCTGCGCATCGATTGGGAGACCGTCGTGCCCAAGGAAAAGCTGAATTATATTATGGGAAATCCGCCGTTTGTTGCAAAGTCCGCAAGGGTTTCAGCAGAATTGTCACATTCAGTCGGAATGCAATCTGATAGTCAAAAAGAGGAAAAGGAATTATTGTTTGGGAAAGCAGGTGGAGTTCTTGACTATGTGGCTTGTTGGTTTAAAAAAGCTGCAATTTTTATGGAAAATACGGAAATACAAACAGCGTTTGTATCAACCAATTCTATTTGTCAAGGAGAACAAATTGCCCCGCTTTGGAAAGAGTTGTGTAAGAAAGGAATCCAAATCAATTTTGCACATAAATCCTTTAAATGGAAAACAGAAGCAGTTAAAAGTGCTACAGTATTTGTAATAGTTGTCGGTTTTTCTTATTGCAATAAAGGTGTAAAAACTATTTTTCAAGGAGATTCAAAAAAAACAGTAGAAAATATAAATGCATATTTGGTGGAAGCTGACAATGTATTTATAGATAAAAGAACTAAACCGCTTTGTGATGTCGCTGAAATGCATCAAGGAAGTAAGGTAACGGATGATGGGAATTTTATTTATACCGAAGCTGAATATTTGGATTTTATAAGTCGATATCCTGAAACTAAAAATTTGTTTCGTAAATTTATGATGGGAAAAGATTTTATAGATAGAAAGCCAAGATATTGTTTGTGGTTAGTGGGTGCCAATATTTCAAATATACGTAAGAATAAATATATAATGGAAAGAATTGAAGCCGTTAGAAATTTTCGTCTGAACAGTTCTAAAGCAGCAACTAGGAAAAAGGCTGAAACTCCAATGTTGTTTGATGAAAATCAGCAACCCGAGACAAACTATATTGCTCTACCTGAAGTTTCATCAGGTAATAGAAAATACATACCGATAGATTTTATGACACCTGAAATTGTTGTTGGAAATAAACTTCGTATTGTTGAAAATGCTACCCTCTATGAATTTGGAATGTTAACGTCAAATGTTCACATGGCGTGGATGCGTGCCACTTGTGGATATTATGGACCAAGTTATCAGTATTCAATTAATATTGTTTACAATAATTTCCCATGGCCTACGCCTACGGAAGCACAGAAACTAAAGATTGAAAGGACTGCGCAGGCTATTCTTGACGCAAGGGCTTTATATCCCGACAGCTCACTTGCTGACCTTTACGATGAACTGACCATGCCTCCCGAACTTCGCAAGGCACATCAGCTTAACGATAAGGCAGTTATGGAAGCTTACGGCTTTTGGGGTAAACTTAATTCGGAGGCGGAATGTGTTTCGGAACTTATTAAGATGTATCAGGAATTAACTAAATAAAAAATAAAGGAAAAGGTGAATTTATGGCTTCTGATATTTATAAAACATTACTTGATGAGAAAATTAATAGTTTTTTACAGTGCTATGACGATGCAGGCGATATCTATAGAGATGATAGCAAAATCTTTCATATGGGTGAGTATGGACAATATCGAGAAAGAGCTTTTAAAGAATTGTTACGTACTGTTTTGCCTAAAAAATTTGGTATAGCTGATGGTTTCATTATAACGCAAAATAATAAGCATACAACGCAATGTGATGTAATTGTTTATGATGCAAACATCCCTACTCTGATTTCTTCAAATACTGCTCAAATGTTCCCTGCAGAATCTGTGCAAATGATAGGTGAAATAAAATCAACTATGAGTAGAAAAGAGTTTATAAAGGCCCTTCGAAAAATGGCTGAGAATAAAAAAACAATTTTGGAAGAGCGAAATGTTGGGGCTCCTGAACAGGTAAGTAAGAATGAGACAGACAATACTATAGGATCATTTTTAGTATGTAATAAGTTGGATTTTCAATTTAAAGATCTTTCTTTAAATGAAATATATGGAGATATAAACCCAAAGTATTGGCATAGTGTTATATTGAGCTTGAAGGATGGAGTGTTTGCATACTGCCTTGATTTTTCAAAGGCATCTGTTGATTTTAAACAGAAGTTTGAAAAAGAAAATGGGGATTTAAGTGAAAAAAAAGTTTTTCCTTATCCAATATATGTTATATCTAATAATGAAACATTACTGTTGAATTCAAATTATAATTCACAAATAGATTATCCTGAGTACATAAAAGCTTTCATATGTCATTTGTATTCTATTTGCAATAATATTTGGAAATATTCAATGGATCCAATAGAGTATTTAGGGTTATGTGGAGAATCTTTTTTTAAAGAATAATTTTTTCTGTTATTGCTTTTAGCGCAAACTCAATTCCGAATCCGAGTGCGTGGCGGAACTTATGAAAATGTATCAGGAGTTGACGAAATAACTCCCCCCAACCGCCGAGACCGCCCTGCAAATGCAGGTGGTGGCTGGGGGAAGGAAAAGCTGTTGACAAACGGAGAAGCGTGTGTTATACTGAATACAACCGAGAGTATTTTTCGCAACGCAAATACGAAAAATTAACTATAAATATAAAGGCAGGTTTGTTTACGTATGAATCTTGAAATTCTTTTTAAAATAACTCAAATTCTTGAAGAGATTTTTGACGTACCCTCTTCCGACATCACTCCCGAAACGGATCTTTACGAGGATTTGAATGCGGACGAGTTTGACGTTGTTGAAATCTCTATGATTCTCGAAGAGGAATTTGATATTCTTCCCGATGAAGAGGAAATGAAAAAACTCTCCACAGTAGGCGACCTTTGCAAATACGTGGAAAATTGCTGAGAAAGGATTGAAATAGATATGATGGAAAGCGTTCTTAACGAAGCGGAACGCAAAATAACGCTCTTGGAGGAGCGCATTGATTATAGATTTGACGACAGACAGCTGGCTTTCGACGCCATTACCCACTCTTCTTACCAAAACGAGCACAAGGGAATTGTGGTTTCAAACGAGCGTTTGGAATTTTTGGGGGACTCCGTCCTTTCGCTTATTACGGGCGAGCTGCTTTACAAGACCGTAAGGGAAGACGAGGGCAGTTTGACGAAAACTCGAGCTGCTTTGGTTTGCGAAGAATCACTTTACGAATTTGCAAAACAGCTTGACCTTGGCAGCTTTTTGCTTTTTGGCAAAGGCGAAGCTCAAGACGGCAGGGTCCGCCCCTCCACATTGGCTGATGCTGTTGAAGCTGTGTTGGGCGCAATTTACCTTGATGGCGGCTTGAACAAAGCAAAAGCCTTCATTTTACCATTTATCAAAGAGCGTTTTGCCGCGATGAAGACCTCTTCTGCAGGGTTCAAAGATTATAAGACCCTTTTGCAGGAGATAGTACAGAAAAATCGAGGGGATAAGCTTGCTTACGAAATCGTAGACGAGCAAGGCCCTGCTCACGATAAAATTTTCCTTTGCTCGGTGAAAATAAATTCCAACGTAATGGCTACAGCAAGCGGTCATTCCAAAAAAGCGGCAGAGCAGTCCGCCGCAAGGGAAGCACTTCTCTCTATGGGAGTTGAGCTTTAATGGCGAAGGCTCTTCACGCGAATATCCCCGTTTTTGTGCCCCATCTTGCTTGCCCTAACGATTGCGTTTTTTGCAACCAGCGGCGTATTTCGGGCACGGCAGAGGTTATTGCTGACGTTTACGGCTTTCTTTCCAAGGCGGCAGGGGAGCTTGACGAAAAATTCACTTCCGCAGATATAGCCTTTTTCGGTGGAAGCTTTACGGGTATCGGCGAAAGTGAAATGCGCAGATATTTAAGCGCCGCAAAAAGGGTAATGGAAGAAAATCCTAAAATCACGGGAATCCGCCTTTCCACAAGGCCTGACTATATCGACGAAAATATTCTGGATATTTTGCGGGAGTACGGCGTTACTGCCGTGGAGTTGGGAGCACAGAGCTTTTGCGACGATGTCCTTGAACTTTCCAAACGTGGTCACAGGGCGGAAGCCATAGAAAAAGCTTCTCGGCTCATAAAAAAATACGGTTTTTCTCTTGTTCTTCAGCTTATGACTGGACTGCCAGGCGATTCTTTGGAAAAAACTCTCTTTACTGCCAAATCTGCGGCGGCACTTGAGCCTGATGCGGTGCGAATTTACCCCTGCGTTGTTGTGAAAGATACCTGCCTTGCGGATATGATGCAAGCGGGGGAGTATGAGCCTTTAACCGTTGACGAGGCTGTTTTTCGTGCCGCTGAAATGGCAGAAATCTTCATTGAAAAGGGTATAAAAATACTCCGTATAGGGCTTCATTCTTCTGATTTGGTTCAGTCCGATTCCGTTCTGGGCGGAGGCTTCCACCCTGCGCTTGGTGAAATGGTTATTTCCCGCTTATATCTGAAAGAGGCTGAAAAGCAGCTTTCCCACGGGAATTTTGGACAAAATCTTATTTTTGAAGTGGAAAAAGGCTGCATCTCAAAAATGAACGGACAGAAGCGGTGTAATATTCTGCATCTTGAAGAAAAATACGGCGTTAAGATAAAAATATCCGAAGTTCCCTTTTTAGACGAGAGCTTCAGATTCGTAAAAATAACCAAATCGTGTTAGGAGTTGGTTTAATGGAAAAAACTTGTATTATCGGTTGTGGCGCAATTTTTGCCCGACATTCTGAAGCGGTTGAAGCGCTGAAAGAAAAAACGGTCCTTGCCGCAGTTTGTGATATTAAAAAAGAAAAAGCTATTGCTGCCGCTGAAAAATTCGGTTGTAAAGCATATTTTGATTACGTTAAAATGCTTGACGAGGTCAAGCCCACGGTGGTTCACGTCTGCACTCCCCACTATCTTCATTTTGAAATGGCGGCAGAGTGCCTCAAACGAAATATCAACGTGGTTTTGGAAAAGCCTTCTGCGGAAACTTACGAAAAAGCCCTTAAACTTTGTGAAATCGCAAAAAACAGTTCTGCAAAAGTTTGCGTTTGCTTCCAAAACAGATATAATAAAACTTCGCAGGCTTTGAAGACGAAAATTTCTTCCGGTAAATACGGCAAAATCTACGGCGCGAGAGCTTTTGTTACCTGGAGCCGAGACGATGCTTACTACGCGGAAAGCGGCTGGCGCGGCAAAATGGCAACTGAGGGCGGCGGCGTGCTTATAAATCAATCAATACATACTCTGGACCTTATGCAATGGGTTATGGGTGATGTGGTGAAAGTTGAAGGAACTGCTGTAAACCATCGCTTTAAGCATATTAACGACGTTGAAGACACGGCTGAAATTGCCCTTGATTTTGCCAATGGCTCAAGAGGAATTTTCTTCGCCACGGTGGGATACGTGAAGGATTCACCCATTTTCCTTGAAATCATAACGGAAAAGGCTGTTTTCACTCTTTGCGATTCACTTAAAATAAATTATGCTGACGGCTCTGTTGAAACAGTTGAAAACGATAGGGTCGCCACTGGAGAAAAAGCTTATTGGGGCGACAGCCATACGCTGCTCATCTCTGATTTTTACAGTAAAATCCACGACCCCGAAGCCTTTTGGGTTTCTCCCGAAGAGGGCGCAAAATGTATGCGAATCCTCAACGAGGTTAACCGTTTGTAATTTAAAATACTCAGAAGAAAGGAAATTATTATGGCTCTGGTTTTTCTTGGTCTTATTTGTATTCTTTTTAATTTCGGTTTCAGCTATTACAGCTCTGCCGAGGGGGCAATGATTACCCTTGACCTTCTTCCCGACTTTGCGGGCTACTTGATTCTTTGCTTGGCTTATGAAAAAATTGATAAAAAAAGCCGTTGGATGAGAGAATCTCAGTCCATTGCCGTGGGAATGCTTGTGGTGAGCGTGCTGACGTTTATTTCTCAAATCAGAATCGTTTTCGATGCTTTTGTGGATGGGATAGATTCAAAGGTTTTTGCTCTTTTTGCAGGACTTCTTACTCTTGGCCTGAACTACGTTGATTTGCTGATTTACGCCGTAACTATGGTGTTTATGGCATTTTTCAGCCTTGCAATGATGTCTGAAGCTGATAAGATTCGCCACAGAGGTTGGTCGGTAACTTATACTGTATTTTTTGTGCTTTATTTGATTTTTGCGGCGGCTTTCGTTGTTTTCCAATTTGTTCAGCTTCCGTTCAGCGCATATTTCATTGCAATTCCCCTTAACGTTGCGTTTGCTTTGGTATTTTACGTTTCTACAAAAAAACTCGACGTTTTTGATGGCAGATAGAATATAAAAAGAAGACAGTTTTTCAACTGTCTTCCCTTAGTTTTACTCTGCAGTTTCTTCAATGGCTTGGCGGTACGCGCCAAGGACCTCTTGCTCAAGCTTCGTTCTCAATTCCGCAGTTATGGGGTGGGCTATATCGGTATACTGCCCCAACTTGTTCTTTCTGCTGGGCATAGCAACGAAAATTTTTTCATCGCTTTCTATAACTTTAATATCGTGAATTACCAGCATATCGTCGAAAGTGACGGAGCATATTGCTTTCATTCTCACTTCGTTGCAAAGTTTTCTGACATTGACGTTTGTAATTTCCATTTGTTGATTTCCTCCATAGAAGTAAAATTTTGAGTTGAATGAAATTTCCCAGGTCCAAGACAGACTGTAAATATTCCATAAGGATATTATGTTAATTATAAGGTCAAATATTCCGAGCTTGTTTAACATACACTAATATCGGAAACCAAAGATGCGGTGAAGACCTGTCTTCGCTGTGAATTTAATTGAAAAGGAGTTTTTACCGTGACTCTTGACGGTGTAAAAAAAGTTTATCTGGCAGGAATCGGAGGCTCTTCTATGAGCAGTCTTGCCGAAATTCTCTTTAACAGGGGCTATTCCGTAAGCGGCTCTGATATGCAGAGCTCTGCTACCACGGCGCACCTTGAATCCCTTGGCATAAAAGTTTATATCGGGCATTCTGAGGATAACGTGAAAAACGAAAACCCTCAAGTTATAATCAGAACAGATGCTGTTTCCGAATCAAACTCCGAAATTGCTTACGCTTTGCAGGCGGGAATTCCCGTCCACAGAAGGGCTGAGCTTCTCGGTATGATTCTTGACGGATATGATTTCCCCGTTGGAATCGCAGGCACACACGGCAAAACAACAACTTCAGGTATGATTGCTTCAATCCTTGCCGCAAGCGGTTTCGATTACAGCGCAATCATCGGCGGAAGCGTAAAACAGCTGAATTCTTCCTATATAATAGGTAAAGAAGAAAAATTCTGCGTTTTTGAAAGCTGTGAATATAAGGATTCATTCCTTAACTTCAGACCTTTCGTTTCCGTCATTCTGAATATTTCCAAAGACCATATGGAATACTTCAAAACTCTCGATAATCTTATCGGTTCCTTTAAAAAGTATTTGCGTAACACCAAAGAAGGTGGCACTGTGGTCTACAACTCCGAGTGTGAAAACTCTCTCAAAATGATAGACGATTTCCAGGGTAAAAAAGTTTCATTTGGAATTGTAAAAGGTTCGGTAACAGCTTATGACATTTCTTCGGTAAACGGATTGTACAATTTTACAATTATGTACGAAGGTGAAAAATTTTGCACCGTTTCCCTTTCCGTTCCCGGCGCTCATAACGTGAAAAACGCATTGGCTGCCGCCGCAGCTGCAATAGCATTGGGGGTTTCCCCCGAAGCTGTAAGCAAAGGACTTCACGATTTTGCAGGAACTAAGCGCAGATTTGAATATCATTGCACCGTGAACGGTGCCGTAATTGCAGATGATTACGCACATCACCCCGACGCATATGACGTGACCTTTAAAACTGCAAGGGAGTTGGGCTTCAAGCGAGTGATTGCGATTCATCAGCCCCATACCTTCTCCAGAACGAAAATGCTTATGAATGAATTTGCTCAAGTCCTTTCTCAGGTTGACCACGTAATTGTTTCTCCCATTTACGCCGCACGTGAAACCAACGATGAATATAACGTCTTTGCAGAGGATTTGGTTGAATTGCTTCCAAACGGGGAATATCAGCCGGATTTTGAGCATATTGCACAAAGAGTCAAGGAAATGGCTCAGCCCGGAGACCTTTTTATCACTCTCGGATGCGGAAATATTTACCTTGCGGCAGAGCTTATTACCGAAAAATACGGAGATAAATGTTGAAAAAGTGTAAAAAATACCATTTGAATTGCGCATAATTAAAAAAGCGCGAAACTTTGGTAGATTTGCACAACACTCTTTTGTCAAAAACATAGTAGTGATACTATATATAGCCAAAATCTCGCCAAAAATGGTCTCGAAGTCCATATATGGAAATGGTTTTGTAAGGTATGCATAACACTTCTTCATTTTTGATGTGGAAAAGCTTAGAATTTTATGTTGTTTGTGAATAATTTTTTGGTTAAACTGCCCAAAATACTCAAAAAGTGTGACATTTTAAATTCGGAAAAAATAGAACTTCTGCTTGACATTTGAGTGGAAAAGTATTATAATATATAAGAGGCAACCGAACTTTCCTTTGTGTTGCGCTCTTTTTGCCCCCTGAAAAGGGGAATACAGTTTAGACTTTTTATTTAAGGAAGGTGTTCACAAGTGCAGATTCGCAAGAGTAAATGTACGGCTGTTATACTTATGGTGGCAATGATTATTCAGTTGTTTGCCGTAGGTTTTTCAGCGATGTCATCTATTACGGAAGAATCCGCGTTAACCGCTTTCGTTCCTGTTTATAAGGAAGGTTCTTACGGTGAATATTTACAAACTTACCTCAGAGCTACTACAGCTAAAGATAAGGTTGAAATCGATATTCACGGTTATACCGACGCTACTGCCGACGTTACCACAGGTACCGTTGACGGCGTTGCTAACTGCCTTATTACAACAGAGGCGAGCTCCGTAACTTACACAGTTAATGTTCCCAGTGAAGGTCTCTATTCAATCTACGCAGACTATTATCCCATTGAGGGTAAAGGTGCTGCTATTGAAAGAGCTATTTACGTTAACGGTGAAGTTCCCTATACAGAAGCAAACGCTGCTTCTTTGGACCGTCGTTACGTTGATAACGTAGTCGATCGTTCAGATATAGAGAACTATTTTACCGAAGACGCTTCAGGCAACCAGATCAGACCTTCTCAGATTGAAGAACCCGTTTGGATTGAAGATGCTTTCTTCCAGGATTCAACCGGTAGCTATTCCGGCGCTCTTCAGTTCTATTTGAAGAAGGGTGAAAACACAATCACAATTCAGTCTGTAAGAGAACCTCTTGCTATTTCCGCAATGTGGCTCTCCGGTAGTTCTGAATACTCTGAATATGATGGTATGAACTTCGGCGGCGACCAGCTTATTGCTCAAGTCGAAGCTGAACGTCCTTCTGCAAAATCAGACTCCACATTGTTCGGCGGTACCGATAAGGCTTCCGCTGCTACTAGCCCCGCTTCCGCAGGTGTTACAAAAATAAACATCCTCGGCAGTACCAACGGTACCGCTACTTGGAAGACGGCAGGTCAGTGGGTTGAATACGAAGTAGATGTTCCTGCAGACGGTTACTATAAACTTATTATCCGTGCAAGACAGAATGTAAACAGTGGTGCATTCTCCAGCCGTGAATTTTCCGTTAACGGCGAACTTCCCTACGAAGTAGCATCCAACGTTCGCTTCAACTATGATTCTGACTGGCAGATGGTTACACCTATGGACGAATACAACGAACCCGTACTCTTCCATTTTAATGCAGGTGTAAACACTCTCAGAGTTAAAGCAGTTCTTGGCGATATGTCTGATATTATCAATGCTGTTGAAGCAGTTATTGAAAAGTTGAATATAGACAACCGTAAGTTTGTAATGCTTATGGGTCAGACTCCCGACCAGTATCGTGACTACGATTTTGAAAACGAAATCCCCGAAGTTATTGCGGACCTTAAAGCACAGGCTGACACCCTTACCAAAATATATACAGAGCTTCTCAACCTCCTCGGCGAGACAGGTTCTCAGACAGCTCAGCTTTACACAATCATCGAACATCTTTATAAGATGCACGAAGACCCCGAAAAGATAGCTACATATTATGCTACATTTAAAAATAACATCGGTACTTTGGGTTCTTGGGTAATCACAGCAAGAGAACAGCCCCTTGAAATGGACTACATTCTCGTGGCTGAACCAGACTTTGCAACTCCCAAGGCTGAAAAAGGATTCTTTGCTAACTTGGGCCATCAGGTTTCAATGTTCTTCTCATCCTTCTTTACCGACGTTAACGCTATCTCTGCTGTAAAAGAAGTTTCTTACGATAAGAAGACTACAGTATGGATGACAAGTGCCCGCGACCAGGCTCAGATCCTCAGACAGATCGTAGACAGAAGCTTTATTCCTGATTATGAAATCGACGTTGACCTTCAGCTCGTTCCGGCAGCATCACTTCTTCCTTCAGTTCTTGCAGGCGTTGGCCCTGACGTTGCAATGAACCTTACTGTTGAAAACATCGTTAACTACGCAGCTCGTAATGCTCTCTATCCTCTCGATACATTCAGCGATTTCAAAGAAGTTCAGAAATCCTTCCACAAATCCGCTTTTGAATCAGTATTCGTAGATTGGGGCGGCGAAGAAGGCACTCACTACTATGCCCTTCCCGAAACTGTTACATACAGCGTTCTCTTCTACCGCGAAGATACTATGACAGACCTTGGTCTTGAACTTCCCAAAACGTGGGATGAAGCTTACGACATTATTGCTACTCTCCAGAAGCAGTATATGGACTTTGCTCCACCGGATTACCTGACTCTCCTTTACCAGAACGGCGGTACTCTCTATAAGAACGGCGGTTCTCAGGTTAACTTGGACGACGAGCTTTCAATTCAGACCTTTATCCAGCATACAGACTTGTACACAAGCTATAAGATTCCTATTTCCTTTAACTTCGCCAACCGTTTCAGATTTAACGAAATGCCTATCGGTGTTCAGGGTTACGAATTCTACAACCAGATTTCCGTATTTGCTCCTGAAATTAAAGGTCTCTGGTCCTTCACAACCATTCCCGGTGTTGAAAAAGAAGATGGAACTATCGACAACACTGTTATTGCTAACTACGTAGGAAGCGTAATGATGTCCGGAGCTAAAGATCCCGATTCTGCTTGGGAATTCTTGAAATGGTGGACAGGTGCAGACGCTCAGATTGAATTCGGTAAAGAAATCGAATCTATTCTTGGTACTGCAGCTCGTTACAACACTGCTAACATCGAAGCTATGTCAGCAATGCCTTGGAAAGCAACAGAACTTGAAGCTCTCCTCGCTCAGCTTGACGTTGCTGTTGGTTACCCGCAGTATATCGGAAGCTATCAGGTAACACGTTACCAGACTTTCGCATTCAACGACGTTGTTGTTGACAACAAGGATGTTCGTGAAACAATTCTCGACTACATCTCCGCAATCAACGACGAACTTGAATACAAGCGTGCAGAACTTGGACTTCCTTACATCACAGACTAATCGGAGGAGGGGAATAAATAATGAAAAGTAAAAATGACACAATGAAAGTCAATAAAATCAAAAGCTCAAAAAGATTCGAAAACTTGGACGTTGTAGTATTCCTTGGTCCGTTCCTTGTAGTGTTTACTATATTTACAATCCTTCCCGTATTTACGTCTTTGTTTATCAGTCTTACAAACTTTAATATGCTTGAATTCCCTGACTTTGTTGGGATAGCAAACTACCAGAAGTTGTTCCTTAACGACGACATTTTCTCCTTGGCTTTGCAGAATACGTTTATTTTGGCACTTATTACAGGTCCTCTTTCCTATATTATGTGTTTCGGATTCGCTTGGCTCATTAACGAAGTACCACCGAAGCCACGTGCTTTCTTGACACTTCTTTTCTACGCTCCCTCACTTTCAGGCGGTTTCGCTTACGTTTGGCAGCTTATGTTCTCCGGCGACAGCTACGGCTACATCAACGGTGCTCTTTTGAACCTCGGTATCATCTCCGAACCTATCATTTGGCTTACTGATGAAACTTGGATGTTCGTAGTTTGCGTATTCATCGTTCTTTGGCAGGCTCTCGGTACCACGTTCCTTACGTTTATCGCAGGTCTTCAGACTGTTGACCGCACACTTTACGAAGCAGGCGCTGTTGACGGTATTAAGAACAGATGGCAGGAGCTTTACTTCATCACTCTCCCTTCAATGAGAGGTCAGTTGCTCTTCGGTGCGGTTCTTAACGTTTCCGGTTCTTTTGGTATCGGTTCAGTTATCACAGCTGTTTTCGGTTTCCCCACAAACGGCTACGCACTTCACACAATTATGCACCACTTGGATGACTACGGCGGCACTCGTTTTGAAATGGGTTATGCCTGCGCGATTGCTACGATTCTCTTCGTAATCTCTATTTCCGCCAATAAAGTATTCCAGTTCGTGCTTGGCAGAATTGGTAAGTAAGGAGGGGATAATTTATGGCTAAAAAGAAAAACGTTATAATCGTTGACGGCGTTGCTCAAGAGCAGGAAATGGTCGGTATATTTAAGAAAAGACCAAAGTACGACGCTGAAGGACGAGAAATTCACTATAAGAAAAAGAAACTCTTTAAGTCAAGAGTTAACAGAAGCTTCGGCGGCGACTTGTTTATGTTCCTGTTCCTCCTCATAGGCGGTGTGTTCATGGCATTCCCCCTTATCTTCGCTATCAGTAACTCACTCAAACCTTTGTATGAGTTGTTCCTATTCCCCCCAACCTTGATAGTTCAGAATCCCACAGGAAAGAACTATGTTGACTTGATTAACATTATGTCGAACTCCTTGGTTCCTATGTCTAAATACTTGTTTAATACGGTATTTATCACAGCCGTTGGTACAACCTTGAGAGTTATCTTCGGTACGATGGCTTCGTACCCCCTTTCAAAGAGACAGTTCCCCGGTAAGAATATGATTATGAGTGTTATCTCATTCTCACTTATGTTTGCAGCCCCTGCAGCAGGTATCGCTAACTATATGACGATGGCTGCTTTCGGTTGGATTGATACTTACTGGTCTGTTCTCGTTCCTGCTATCGGTTCTTCAATGGCAGTTTACCTCGTTAAAAACTTCGTAGACCAGTTCCCCGATGCAGTTCTTGAAGCTGCTCGAATCGACGGTACAGGCGAATTCAGACTCTTCTTCCAGATCGTTATGCCTAACTTGAAACCCGCGTGGATGACACTTATCGTTTTCGCAGTTCAGGAATATTGGAATATGGGCTCCACGATTTATATTTACAGAGAAGAACTTAAAACTCTTAACTACGCACTTGGCCAGATTGCTGCCGCAGGTATTGCTCGTCAGGGCGTTTCGATGGCAATTTCAGTAGTAATGATGATTGTTCCTGTAATAACCTTCCTTATTACACAGAGTAACATTCTCGAAACAATGGCTACATCCGGTATGAAAGACTAAAGAAAGGAGCAGAATGAGATGAAAAATCACGTTAAATCATTGCTTTGCTTGGTAATGCTCGTCGTTATGCTTGCTTCCACAGCTGTGACCTCTTTTGCCCTTCCTATGAATACCGAAATCACAGATAACTACATATATGACTATTACGGTGCTTCTGTTAAGGCTCCCGTAGCTTACAAAGCGGAAAAGGTTTTTTCAAAAGATGATTTCGGCATTTTGAACAACTTTGAACCCGTTGACCTTTTCGCAAGAAACGGTAAAATCTATGTAGTTGATAAGGGCAACAGCCAAATCCTTATTCTTGATGAAGACTACAATCTTCTCAAAACAGTTAAAAATCTTAAAGATTCCGCGGAATATAAAATTCCCGAACTTTACCAATGGGTAATCGACGGTAACGGAGACCCTAAGGCAGATCCCATCGTTGCTACCCTTAACAAAAATATCTTAAATAAACCTGAAGGTATTTTTGTTACAAATGACGGTATGATTTACGTTTGCGATACGGAAAACCGCAGAATCGTAATTTGTGATGAAGACGGTCTTGTATACAACGTTTACCAGGGAATCAGCCCCTCAGTTCTTGACAACTACGTTTTCAAACCCTTGAAACTTACAGTTGACAGAACAGGCGCTATGCAGGTAGTTGCATACTCCGTAAACAGAGGTCTCCTTGAAATTTCTTCTGACGGCGAATTCCGTACTTTCTTCGGTGCACCTGCAGTTTCTTTCGATGCTACCGAATGGTTCTGGAGACTTATCGCTTCCGAAGAACAGAAA
Organism: Clostridia bacterium; assembly: GCA_017440085.1. Taxonomy (GTDB): domain Bacteria; phylum Bacillota; class Clostridia; order Oscillospirales; family UBA644; genus HGM12619. The sequence goes on along the minus strand of JAFSHW010000038.1, from coordinate 58,803 downwards.
AAGACTCTTATCAGAAACGTTCCTACTGAATTCTCTAATATTTGTATTGACAGCAAAGGCTTCATTTATTCAACTATTGCAACAATTGACGCTGAAGCTATGGTATCAAATTACGTTACTACAGACGACGGCGCGACAGGCGTTTCCGGTGCAGGTGCTCCCGTTCAGAAACTCAGTCCTTCCGGTACTGACGTTCTCAGAAGAAACGGTATGTATTCACCTATCGGTGACCTTGAAGTTACAATGTTCAATCCTCCACAGATGGTTGACGTAGCAGTTGAAGAAAATTCCGGCAGATACTCAATCCTTGATGCTAAAACGGGTAGATTCTTCACTTACGATATAGACGGTAACCTCCTCTACATCGCAGGCGGCGCTTCCTCTAACCAGTTCGGCCGTATTAAAACAGCCGCTTCCATCGCCCTCTTCGGTGAAGATATTGTGGTTTCCGATACAGGTAACGATACTATCACAGTTTACAAAATTACGGAATACGCAAGGACAATTAATAAAGCCACAAGCGCAAGTGCAAACGGCAGATATGAAGAAGCTCTCGTAGAATGGCAGAAGGTACTTGACTACAACTCTAACCTCTACATTGCATACACAGGCTTGGGAAAAGCTCAGATGAGAATTTCTATGGCAGAATCCGACCTTGAAGGTTACGAACAGGCTCTTGAATATTTCAAATATTCAAACGAAAAAACCTACTATTCCAAGACCTTCAAAGAACTCAGAAAAGATAGCCTCAGCGAAAACTTTGGTTTCATCGTTGCAGGTATCGGCGTAGTAGTGGTTGGCATAGTTGCTCTCTACGTAGTTTCCAAAGTCAAGAAAAAGAAGAATGGTGAAAGGGGTGCTAAATAATGAAGTCAATAAGTTCCGGCCTTAAAAAATTCGGCGCGGGCACAGTAGAAATGTTTAAACGTCTTAAATACGCTTTTTACATTCTTGCTCACCCCATTGACGGATTTTTCGATTTGAAAAACGACCCTAAAAGAAGAACTGTTTCCGGTTCAATCTTCCTCTTGGTTATGCTTGCATTTTCTTCCATCGTTAAGAGACAGCTCACTGGTTACTTGTTTACTGAAAGTACCGGCGAACAGCTCTATTTGAACGTATTTATGGAAGTCTTCAAAGCAGTAGCTCCATTCCTTTTGTTCACCATCGCAAACTGGTGCTTCACCTCTCTTATGGACGGTGACGGAAGCCTTAAAGACATCTTCTGCGCAACAGCTTTTGCAACGTTGCCAATGACTATCTGCAACTTCCTCTTGGTACCTATCAGTAACTTCGTATCATTGGAAGAAGAAAGCATTTACGTATTCATAGTTGGCTTCAGCTTTGTTTGGTGCTACGGTATGGTGTTCCTCGGAATGATGGTTACACACCAGTATTCAGTTTCAAAAGCTATCGCTACCGCAATTCTTTCAATTGTAGGTATTTTGGTAATTATCTTTATTGCAGTGCTTGTTTTCTACCTTGTATCACAGGTTGTTGGTTTTATCTCATCCTTGTATACGGAAATAAGCTTCAGACTTAATGAATAGGAGGCCGTGGTTTAAAATGAAAAAAATAATTTCTTACGTGCTGCTGCTTTCTATTATGCTCACGTCACTCATTTCTTTCTCTTCCTGCAAAGCTACGGATAATAAATCAAGTAATATTACAGACGAAGAAAGAGAAGCTCACATTCTCAGCCTTATCGGCGACGGTGAAATGCTTGCCGAAAATGTTACAACGGAAACTACCGTAATTGAAGACGGCTTTGAAGTCGTTAAAACTACTCACGAATGGGTAGTCCACGAAGACTACAAAGATAAGGAAGTCGGTCCTCAGGGTTCCGTAATGAACGGTCTCAGAATGGGTCTTGACGATATGGTTCTTCTCCTTGATAACGATAATTACTCACTTTATATGACCCTTATGCGTGAAGAGGGCGAAGAAAATATGAGTGCTATCGCAGTTTTGGATAAGAGAACCGGTAATATCTACCACTCTAACCCTGCAGATACTTCCAGTGCATTCACAAACTACGGTAATGCTAAAGAAGACGTTACTGACCCCATAGTTTCTCCCATTGCGGTTGAAGCTTACGATATTGCAAACAAGCGTTATGAATTTAACGCAATGGATCATTGTATCAACGTCAATAGATTGAAAATCGTTAAGATGGATGATGATACGATTCGTGTAATTTACACAATCGGTAACGACGCAAATGCAGACCTCGTTCCTCCCGTTCTTACAATAGATACTTGGGATTGGGTAATCGGTCGTCTTGAAAAAGTTGACGGTGGCGCAAAGCACATCTCCAACTTGGGTGTTTGTTATAAAGAAACACAACCTGACGAGCTTGAGCTCGAAGAAATTGAGCGTTACGCTAAGGACTATCCTACAATTCAGATGTTCCCCATGCGAATATCAAGAAATCTTAACAACCGTCAGAAAACTCTTGTTAAAGAAGCTATGGAAGCAGCAGGATTTACTCCTGAGATGCTTAAAAAGGAAATGGACGCAGTTGAATACAGCGGTCCCTCCAGAGCAGTTTTGTACACAATTCCCGTTGACCTTACTCTTACAGAAGAAGGTCTCAGCGTAACTGTTGACTCAAATCTTATCCTTGCCCCCGAAAAACAGAAGCTTTATAAGATTACTCTTTACAGAGCTTTCGGTTCTGTTATGGTTGGTGAACAGGGCGAAAAGGTTACGGGTACGGCGAACAAGATGTATAACATCACACCTTACGTTATCATTCCCGACGGTTCCGGCGCTATAATGCCCGCTAAAGGAAACCTTACAACTGACGCATTCACAGCTCGTGTATACGGCTTGGATGACTCCTTCCAGCTTTCTGTTCAGGAATCTCCCGTAGAGCAGGTTGTAACTCCTTTCCTTTCATTTGACCGTTCTTCATTGGGTGGTATGGTTGCAATTCTTTCCAACGGCGGCTCTCAGGCTTTCGCGACTGCAAGACCTTCCAATACCTCCAACAACCCCGGTACTTCTATCAACTACGATTTCGTTTACTCTGAAAGAAGCTACCTTACTTATTCAGGCGGTCAGGGAACCTCTTCTACTGAAATAGGCGGTTCTTCTTCAAGCAGTACTTCCAGCTCCGGTGCTGTACTTTCCAAAGAAGAAAACATTGCAGTATTCACAGTTGATTACTTCTTCAACGAAGGCGACTGGACACACGCTGACTATGCTAACTTCTACAGAGATTACCTCATCGAAAAAGAAGCTCTTCCCGCTACTGTTAAGTCTGATTCCGAAGTTCCCTTCTACGTAGACCTTCTCGGAGCTATCAATAAGACAGAATCCGTTGTTGGTATTCCCGTAGACCACGTTGTAGCTCTTACAACTTACAATCAGATTAAGGAAATCGCCGATGCTCTCCTTGAAAAAGGCGTAGAAAATATCAATTTCAGATACCTCTATTGGGCAAACGAAGGCTACTACAATACAATTTACGATAAAGTCGACTTTGTATCAGCTCTCGGTTCCGCTTCAGAGCTCAAAGATGCTGCTGAATACCTCCAGAGTAAAGAAATCAGCTTCTATCCTGACGCTAATCTCATTTACGTTGTAAAAGATAAAGCTTTTGACTCTATGAATTTCTCTCAGGATGCTGCAAGACGTCTTGATATGACAGTTGCTCAGAATCTCGGCAGACTTTACTCCACAGGCGAAACTTGGAAATCAGGTTTTGACCTGACTGTAGTTTCTGCAGATAAGATTCCCGATATGGCAGCAGGCTTCAAGGCTGACCTTGAAGAACTTGTTTCTAACAAGCAGGTTTCTCTCAGCGGTATCGGTTCAGTTATTGATACTAACTACAAAATCGGTAGAATTATCAACCGTACTCAGGCTCTTGACCATCACATCAGCGCTATCGAAACTTTCGACGGCTATGATATGATTTTTGAAACAGGTAACGACTATACCTGGAAATATGCAACCCACCTTCTTAACGTTCCCGTTGGCTCCAGCCAATATATGTCTACAACAGAAGCAATCCCCTTCATTCAGATGGTTCTTCACGGTTACGTAGACTACGCAAGCGAACCTCTCAATAAGTCCGGCGACTACGAAACTGCAGTTCTCCAGCTTCTTGAAACAGGTAGCGGCGTATACTTCCGTTGGATGGGTGCAGATAACGGAATCCTCAGCAATACTGATTACGTATTCCAGGATTGGTATTCCGTAAACTATAAGAACTCACTTGAAACAGCAGCTACTCTCTACGCAGAAGTTTCCGATCTTATGAATAAAGTGGCAAACAAACCCATTACAAACCACGAGATCTTAGAAGCTTACCACGTAGGTTCCGTTGAAAAGGTTGATATTGGCGGAGTTTACGCTACAACTTACGGTAATTCCGTTAAGTTCATCGTTAACTACAACGATTTCGACGTGGAACTTGAAGACGGTACACAAGTATCTGCCAAAGGTTATGTGGAGGTGAATGTAAAATGAGTAAAGTAACAATTGAAAAAATGCCTAAGAGACAAAGATTTTCTCTTGAAAGAAAACAAAATCTTTACGGCTACATATTCGTTCTCCCTATCATCATAGGTTTTGCTTGCATTTATCTTCCCGCTGTTATTCAGTCTCTCAAATATTCATTCAGTAGTATCGAAGTTACGAGCGAAGGCTTTAAAACAACCTTTGCCGGCTGGCAAAACTACTACGAAGCTTTGTTCGGCGGAGAAAACTTTTTGAGAACGGTTATCGAATCCACCTCAGGTATTATCATTCAGATTCCCATTATTCTTATTTTCGCATTCTTTATGGCTAACATTCTTAACCAGAACTTCCTTGGTAAGACTGCTGCCCGTGTTATCTTCTTCGTTCCCGTTATTATCTCCACAGGTATTATCGCAGAAGTAGAAAATATGAGCTCTATGATGGACGTTTATCAGTCTGCGGAAAAAATGGAAATCGGTTCCGCTTCCGGTGCGTCAAACATCTTTAACTACGCATCATTCGCAAATCTGATTCTTCAGACTCTTAACAATGCAGACCTTGCAAATATCGTGCTTACAGCCATCGAAAGTCTTTACTCCATCATAACCTCTTCCGGTGTTCAGATGTTGGTATTCCTTTCCGGTCTTCAGGGTATTTCCACAAGTATGTACGAAGCAGCACAGGTTGAAGGCGCAACGGGTTGGGAAGTTTTCTGGAAAATTTCCTTCCCCTACGTCAGCCCCCTCATTCTCGTTAATGCGATTTATACAGTTATCGACCAGTTCCTTAAAGCTGATAACCTTGCGGTAAAATTCATCGCGCAAAGATTGGCTAGCCCAAGTACCTACGCCGTAGCGTCATCGCTTTCTTGGGTTTACACGGCTGTAGTATTGGTATTCGTCGGAGTTGTATTCTTGATTATTAACAGAATGGTTATTTACCAGGATTAAGGAGGAAAGTTTAAATGAAACAGATAAATTTTGAGTCCGAAGTCCACGTAGATAACAGAAACTTTATTGAAAAGCTTCTTGAAAAATTAGCTCCTAAGAAATTTGAAGGAATTGACTGGGATAGATGGAAGAGAAAGAACCTTACCCTTGCAGGTTTCGGCAGATTTTGCTGGGCAATCGTAAGAGCAGTTCTCATCATCGGTATCAGCTTTATGATTCTTTACCCCTTCGTGGTTAAAATCATCGTTTCCTTTATGTCTACAAACGACCTTACCGACAAAACGGTTATGTTTTTCCCTCGTGAGGGTTCAACATACTTCATTCAGAGAGCTGTAATGAATATGGATTACTGGACGGCTTTGATTAACTCTATTTGGTTGTCGCTTGTCGTATCAATCTTCCAGCTTATCGTAAGCTGTCTTGCAGGTTACGGTTTCGCAAGATTTAAATTCAAAGGCAGCAATCTTCTCTTCGTAATCGTTATCGTGTCTCTTATTATTCCACCTCAGACGATTATGCTTCCTCTTTACAGCACATTCAGATACTTCTTCGGCGGTCTTGACCTTGTTAACACACTTTGGCCCTTGGCTATTATGTCTGCTACAGGTCTTGGTCTGAAAAACGGTCTTTACATCTACTTGATGAGACAGTTCTTCAGAGGTATGCCTAAGGAACTCGAGCAGTCCGCTTATATTGACGGTGCAGGTCCTTTCAAAACTTTCGTATTGATTATGCTTCCTAACGCATTCAATATGATGATTACAGTATTCCTCTTCTCCTTCACTTGGCAGTGGACGGATACAACCTACAACAGCATGCTTATGCCTAATATGACGATTCTCTCAAATACGCTCTTTAACGTTGTTAAGGGTGTAGAAGATGTTCTTCAGCAGCAGACTCTTCTTGATACAGGCTCTTTGCTGATGATCGCTCCTCTTCTTATCGTTTTCCTTTTTGCACAGAGATATTTCGTGCAAGGTATCGAACGAAGCGGTCTTGTTGGTTAATTTTAGTAATAAATTTACAACAATGGGTCGGCGGTTTTTCCGCCGACCTGTGGTTTTAAAATCTTTGGGTTCATCACGGAACCCTCCAATATTTCCAAATAGGAGTAATTATGATTACGGTTAAAAAGGATTCAATATTTGAGTTTACGGAAAAGAAGTCGGTTTTTATCGGTCAGGTGTTCTACGCCAAAACCGTAGACGAGGCTATGGAAAAGGTTCAATCCGTTCGTAACGCTCACCCTGATGCAACCCACGTTTGTTGGGCGTATTCCGTTTGCGGCGGAACTCAAAGAAGAGCTTCCGACGACGGTGAACCTCAAGGCACTGCGGGAATGCCGATTCTCCACGTTTTGGATACCAACGGAGTTGCAGATGTAGTTTGCACCGTTACCAGGTATTTCGGAGGAATCCTTCTTGGGGCAGGTGGATTGGTTCGCGCTTACTCCAAGGGTGCGGCAGGCGCTGTTGAAGAAGCGGGTAAGACTGACGTCATCGAATACAAAACAATTTCCGTCACTTACGGCTACGATTTGCACAGCAGTATGGAAAGACTTTTTCGTTTGGAAGAATTGGAGCCTTTTGACAGAGATTTTTCAGATAAGGTTACCCTTTACGTGGAAATGCCTGCGGAAAAGTTCCCTGCCATAGCTCAAACATTGGAAGAACAATGGTACGGCAGAACGGAAGTTGTAGAAATTTCCTCAGAAATTCGCCGCAGAACGTAACGAAAAGATGTAAAAAGCGAAAAAAATGTTAATTTACCACTTTACCTATTGAAAAGATTCGTAGAATATTATATAATAAATTGTAGTTAAGATGTTGCGCCGTACTACCGACTGCAGCATCTTTGCGATTTTTAAAGAAACCGCTTTTGCGGTGCGAAACGGAAAGGACTAAAGAAATGAAAAAAGTTGCAATTATAATGGGTAGCGATAGTGACTTGCCCGTAATTAAACCTGCTTTTGATATACTTAGAAAATTCGGCGTAGAGTTTGAAGCTCACATTTATTCTGCTCACAGAACTCCCAAAGCCTCTGAGGCTTTTGCTAAAAACGCCGCTGCAAACGGTTTCGGTTGCCTTATTTGTGCTGCAGGAAAAGCTGCTCACCTTGCAGGTGTAATGGCTGCGAACACAGTTCTTCCCGTTATCGGAATCCCGGTAAAGAGCTCCACTATGGACGGGCTTGACAGCCTTCTTTCCACGGTTCAGATGCCCAAGGGTATTCCAGTTGCCACCGTTGCTATTGACGGTAGCGCAAACGCCGCACTTCTTGCAGTTCAGATGCTTGCTCTCAGCGAACCGGAACTCAGCCAAAAGCTTGCTAAATATAAAGAAGATATGGAAAAGGAAATCCTTGAAAAGGATTCCAAAATCAACGATCTTATCTAAATTTTGCTTATATGGAACCCCATATGGATTCCACTAAATTTTATGCCGTTAATCGGTAGAATGGGGACTTAAAATAAATGTTTGACGAAATCCACGAAGAATGTGGTGTCTTTGGAATTTTTTCCAAGAACCCTGAAATTAAGGTTGCAGAGGAAACCTACCTTGCTCTTTTTGCACTCCAGCACAGAGGTCAGGAAAGCTGCGGTATCGCAGTAAACGATAAAGGCGTAATCGTTTCCTATAAAGATTTGGGACTTGTTCCCGACGTGTTCAACCCCGTGGTGATGAACCACCTTGAGGGCGGACACATCGCCGTAGGTCATTGCCGCTACGCTACTTCAAAATCTGCAAACCGTGAAAACGCACAGCCCTTGGTTTCAAAATACATAAAAGGAACTTTGGCTTTGGCGTATAACGGCACTTTGGTAAACGCTTCAGAATTAAGAAGCGAACTTGAAAGCACAGGCGCTATTTTCCAAACCTCCAACGATGCGGAAATTATGCTCTATCTCCTTGCAAGAGAAAGAATCGGAAGCGGTTCAATTGAAGCTGCTTTGAAAAACGTTATGAAAAGGCTTAAGGGTGCTTATTCCATCGTTTTGATGAGCCCCAGCAAGCTTATTGCCGCAAGAGACCCTCACGCTATCAGACCCCTTTGTATGGGCAAGATTGGCGAAAGCACGGTTTTTGCTTCAGAAAGCTGTGCATTCGATACTCTCGGTGCAGAATTTATAAGAGACGTTGAACCCGGTGAGATCATCGTCGTTTCCAACGAAGGCATTACGGAAATCAAAGATGATAGTATAGATAAATCAAAATGCGGTCTTTGTTGCTTTGAATATATTTACACAGCAAGACCCGATTCAATCATAGACGGTGCCTCCGTTCACTTGGCAAGGCAGGAAGCAGGCAGACATCTTGCAAAAGCTTATCCCGTTGACGCTGATATAGTTTGCGGTGTTCCCGACTCAGGTCTTGACGCTGCTTTGGGTTACGCTCTTGAAAGCGGAATTCCTTACGGCGTAGGCTTTATCAAAAACAGATATATAGGCAGAACCTTTATTCAGTCAACTCAGGCTCAGAGGGAACGTTCCGTTAAAATCAAGTTGAATATTCTCAAATCTGCCGTTGAGGGCAAGAGGGTAGTTGTGGTTGACGACTCTATCGTAAGAGGCACCACCACTGCAAACACAATTAAGCTTCTCCGCGAAGCAGGTGCTAAAGAAATTCATATGCGAATTTCTTCTCCGCCATTTATCAATCCCTGCTATTTCGGCACAGATATTGAATCCAAAGAAAATCTGATTGCTTGCAAATATACTGTTGAAGAAATCTGCAAACAGATTGGCGCAGATTCACTTTGCTTCCTTGACGTTGACTCCGTGTTCAACATTGCAAAGGGTTGCGATTTAGGTCTTTGCGCAGGTTGCTTCACAGGCAAATATCCCGTGGAAATCCCCACGAACCAAGAAGAAAATAAATATCAACAGAAAATAAAAGAAAATTGAGGAGATACAGGATATGAAAAGTTACAGCGACAGCTACAAAAGCGCCGGCGTTGACGTTACAGCCGGTTACAAAAGCGTTGAATTGATGAAACAGCACGTTAAAAGCACTTATAACGAAGGCGTTCTCCAGGACATCGGCGGTTTCGGCGGACTCTTTATGCCCAATATGGCAGGTATGAGCGAACCCGTTCTCGTTTCCGGCACTGACGGCGTTGGTACGAAGCTTAAGCTTGTGTTCCTTCTTGATAAACACGATACAGTTGGTATCGACTGCGTTGCAATGTGTGTTAATGACGTTCTTTGCTGCGGCGCAAAGCCCCTTTTCTTCCTTGACTATATTGCAACAGGCAAGCTTATTCCCGAAAAAATCGCTTCTATCGTAAGTGGTGTTGCTGAAGGTTGCCGTCAGGCAGGCGCGGCTCTTATCGGCGGCGAAACTGCTGAAATGCCGGGCTTCTACCCTGAAGATGAATATGACCTTGCAGGCTTCACAGTTGGTATGGTTGATAAGGCAAAGGTTATCGATGGTTCAAAGGTTGCAAAAGGTGACGTTGTTATCGGCATTTCTTCTTCAGGCGTTCATTCCAACGGCTTCTCCCTCGTTCGTAAGGTTTTTGACCTTAATTCCGAAAACGCTTATGATAATCTTATGACTAAATACGACGAGCTTGGCACAACTCTCGGTGAAGCTCTCATCGTTCCCACTAAAATTTACGTAAAAGCTATTGCGGCTCTCACTTCCGCTGTTGAAGTTAAGGCTATTTCCCATATCACAGGCGGCGGCTTCTACGAAAACCTTCCCAGAATGCTTCCCGACGGTGCTTCTGTTGTTTGCAAGAAGGATTTCGAAAGACCCGCAATCTTCTCCGTGCTTCAGAAGGTTGGCAACATTCCCGAAAGAGATATGTTTAACACTTTCAATATGGGTGTTGGTATGGCTTGCGTTGTTAAGGCTGAAGATGCAGACAAAGCTATCGAAGCTATTAAATCTGTAGGAGAAAATGCATTCCTTCTCGGCGAAATTGTAGAAGGTGACAAGGAAGTTATCATAAAATAATGAAAACGAAAATTACTGTTCTCGTATCCGGAGGAGGAACCAATCTTCAGGCGCTTCTTGACGCCCAGCAGGCAGGCATTCTCCACAGCGGTGAAATTTCATTGGTAATATCCGATAAACCCGATGTGAAGGCTCTTGAAAGGGCTGAAAAGGCGGGTGTGGCTACTGCTGTAGTTCCAAGGGCGAAATACGGCAAAGATATCGTTGGTTACGGCAGGGAACTTCTTGAAGTTCTTAAAGAAAACGGTACGGAGCTCATCGTTTTGGCAGGCTTCCTTACAATTCTTTCAGACGAGGTTGTTTCCGCTTATCCGGAAAGGATAATCAACGTTCACCCCTCACTTATTCCCTCTTTCTGCGGCGAAGGCTTTTTTGGACTTACCGTTCACGAAAAAGCTCTTGAATACGGCGTAAAAGTCACGGGCGCTACCGTACATTTCGTTTCCGAAGTGGTTGACGGCGGCAGAATAATCGCCCAAAAAGCAGTTGAAATCCTTGATGGCGACACGCCCGAAATTCTCCAGCGCAGAGTTATGGAAAATTGCGAATGGATAATTCTTCCACAGGCTGTTGAAAAAGTCTCCGAGGAAATAATGAATGGAAAAAATTTATGATGCCGTCGTAATTGGCGCAGGACCTGCAAGCGCGGCGTTCCTTTGCGGCGTTTCCGATTCGTACAAAATTGCATTATTAAATAAAAAAGCTTCCCGCAAGGTTTGCGGGGGGCTTTTGTCGCCCACAGCGGTAAAATACTTGGATAAAATGGGGCTTCAAGTTCCCGAAACCGTGAAGGAGACCCCGAAAATTAAGGTAATTCGCACCGTTGATCTTCGCGGCGGATTCACTCGCTACTATCCGCGAAATTACGTAAACGTGGACCGAGAAAAATTTGACCGATGGCTCATTTCCGTAACGCAAGGGAAATTTGATTCCTACTGCGGCACCTGCACCGGCTTTGAAAAAGACGGGGAAAATTTCCGCGTAAAATATTTTGATGAAATGGGGGAGAAGTTTCTCCTTTGCAAAAGTATTATCGGTGGTGATGGTGCAAATTCTGTAATTCGCAGAACATTTTCCCGTGAAAATGGCAGAAAAGATATGTATATTGCCATTCAGCAGTGGTTTTTTGCCGCTGAATGCGAGGGCCACGAGAATTTTAATGCCTTTTCCTGCATTTTTGATAACTCCGTTTCCGATTCTTATGCGTGGATTTTCACAAAGGGGGATAAAATTGCTCTTGGAGGAGCTTATCCTAAAGCAGATTCCCGCAAAAGATTCGAGACTGAAAAAGAAGCTTTGAAAAAAATTGGTGTAACTTTTGGCGAACCTTTGGCAACGGAAGCTTGCAACGTGGTTTTCGGGAAAAATCAGCAGAAATTCCTTTTGGGTGCTAAAAATAAGAAAATTTACTTAATCGGCGAGGCTGCAGGACTTATCAGCCCCAGCTCTCTCGAAGGCATCAGCAGCGCCTTGAAAAGCGGCTTTGAGTTAGGCAAAATTTTCACTCCCGATGAAAATATTTTGCCTCAATATAAGAAAAAAATCCGCTTTTTGAAGCTGAAGCTTCGCTTTAAGAGGGTCAAATCCTTTGTGCTTTGCACACCGTTTATTCGCTTTATCGTTATGCGAAGCGGAATTACCGCAGTTGATAAAAAACTGTAAAATTATATTTAATACGGAGAAAACCTTTTTCTTTCCACACGAAAAGAAAAAGGTTTTCTCTTAAAAATTATCTTAAATTAAGTATCGGAGCCGTCATATTCGCCGCCAACCATATCGGTGTGGAAGAAGTGAACTATTTCGCCGTTTTCAACTCTGAAGCCGTCGGTTCCATCGTGAGCAAAATAAATATCTTCCTCTTTTACGTGGCGTCTAATCGGTTTAATCGCAGGGTGGTTTTCCCTTGTTCTATCGTTTGAGTGCTGGGGAATAAGTGCTATGGTGGGCTGCAATACGTCGTAAAGATATTGCAAATTATTTATCAAATGATGTGCCACCTGAACCATATCGGTTTTAAGGTATTCTTTTGAGTAATGTGAAAGAATTACCTGCTCCGCGTCATCGTCAATATCTCCCAAAAAGTCGAATTTTTTGCCGTCAAAATGGAGTCTGAGAACGAGAGACGTATCGTTAAAGCCGCCGAATCTGTTTTCTGCGCACCTCATTCCGGGTTCAAACAAGCCGTCTTCAAGGGTCTGGAGGACTTCAAATTCTGTGTTGGCAAGAGAGAATTTCTGCCCTGTATGAGCCTGCAAATACTTCACGTCAGGGTAGTATTTCAAGATTCTGTCGATCATAATGTAAGTCTGAGGCATAAGGTGGTAATGCCAATCAGAGGGGAAGTTGTAAACAACTCTTTCAAGTTGAAGTTCTTCGTGGTAAACCTTAATAAGCTTGCTGAAAAGATCCATATGGTCGTCGTGGGCGTGGGTAACGTAATACGCTGCAATGCGGATTTTTTCGCCTTTTTTAGTTTTTGTGATTTTATGGAAAAGGTCCATAACGTGCTCAATAACCTGGTCCGTGCTCTGTTCGTATTCTCCGCCGTCAACTATGAAAAGTGAGTTATCAGCCAATTTTACGATGTAAAGCATACCGCAGTCGCAGGAAAGTCCGTTTTGCATATGGCCGTAACGAAGCCCGTACTGGTAAATTTCCGTTTTTTCGCCTTCCTTAGCTTCGTATTCGTAGCCGAAATCGGGCAATTTTATGCTTGTTTTGTCGTCAACGATTCGTGCAGTTTTCGTATTCGCCATATAGTAAGCGTAAACGTGCTTTTCGCCTTTCACAAGCTCGCGGAAAAGGTTGTTTTCAATCTGATTTTCGTAAATGATTTCAAATCCAAGGTCAACAAGCTTCTTTACGTAAGCGTTAAATTCTTCCGCAGAAGTTTCCTTGACAACTCTTATCCAGGAAGCCTTGTCTTCTTTTTCAGTTGGTTCGGGGTCAAGGTATTCAACCTCAGTTATTTTGCCCTCGTTCCAACGAACTCTTACCCATCTTCTTCCAAGGTAATGTCGGCCGGAAAGCCCAATCTTGGAAACTTCCCAATGACCTCTGTTATTTTTAAGCTTTTCCTTAAATTCATCTTCTGTGTACTCTTCGCCTACGTTAAAAATAGGCTCCAACTTTTCAGGTTTTCTGTCGTCTCTCAGACCGGGGCCTACCTTCGTTGCTTCTGTGATAACGCCGCCCTCGTAATCGGGAAGCCCTTCAAGGAAAATATTTTCAAATGCCATTTTTCACCAATCCTTTTTCGATGATTTTACTTTATTAAATTGTACCATATTGCGGTGGTAATGTCAAGTCTTTTTGCGCTGAAAAATAAATTTTGCGGAAATTTTTAAGCCCCCAATCAAGGGGGCTTATTTTAATCGTGTTTTACGTTTTTAATTATCTGCTGCATAAACTCATCGGGAGTTACCACCTTCACGTGGGCGTCAAGCTTTGCGATCATATTGCTTATGTCGTCCATTGTGTAGCCACTCCAAGCGTGAATGGTAACGAAGGTGTAGCCATCTGCTGAAGTAATATCAACGGGTGCGTTATTCAGCTTTTCAAGGCAATCTTCAGGGGTTGCATTTTCCATTTGGTTTGGGTCCCAAATTGCGTATTTTGCGGAAACTACGGGCTTACCGTTGGACCAAACTATTTTGCCTTCTTCTTTATTATATTTTTCATAATCAAGGTAAAAAAGGCCGTGAATATTATCGTGCTCCGTGTATTCGTCAAAGGCTTCGGGGAAGACGTTCATTGTGTCAAGCTCAATAACCTGAACGTATTTTAAATCCGTTTTTCCCATAAGCTCGTTTAAATCAATGGTCCAGGACGTAAGAGTATCTTTAAATTCTGTGGAGTACCCGAAATGAGGTCCTACTACGAAGTAGTCCTTTCCGTTTTCGTTATTTGCGGCAGTTTCGTAGAAATATTCCATAGTGGAAGGTGCTGCTTCGTAAAGCATATTATTTATGCCCCAGCCCATATTGCATTCGCCCCTTGATTCAGAAGCCCAATATGAGTTGTGCTTGGCAAAGCTGCCGGAGGTCCATTGAATATTATCACCGTCTGTCCAGATAAAAGTAACGTAGTGAACGTTTTCTGTTTCCAGAGTTTCGGGGTTTGTGTTTGTTTTTTGCTTGATTATTTCTTCTTTGGGTTTAAGGGCTGAAAGAACTGAAAGGTTTGCCTGCCAGTCGCTTGCTACCTGCATAACTCCTTGGCGTGCTGAGCTTGAACCAAGGTCACTTTCCGTAACCTTGTCGCCGTCGCCCCAGCCTAAAATAATGCTGTTATCTTCAAGTTTATCAAGAAAAGCGTCTTTCAGCGGGGAGTCGCTCTGGTAGAAGCAAGCCATATTGCAGAATATAGCATAGTCTCGGAGCAGGAAGTTTCTGTCGTCGTTTTCAAGGGCTCTCTGCTCAAGAATAATGGTGTTGTTAAGGAGATTTTCACCTTGACCGAATTTGTCTGCGTAATTATCGTAAAGCCATTGGTCGTCGAGGCCTCTTACGTCCATAATGCATTTGAAGCCCATTTCTTTGATAGTATCTTCAATATGGTAATCAACGAGAATCGCTCTGTTTATTCCTGCCAAAGAGGTTGCCACGTTCAATGAAGTGTTATCTGCCAAATCATAGAGAATATAGCCTTTTATTGAATCGGAAACCTTTTTAAGCAGGGCGTAAACGTCGTTTTCCTCTTGAGTTTTTATGCCGTTGTTTTTAACCATTTCATCAAGCCATAGCTTGTAGTTTTCGTTTTCCATAACGTAAATGCAAGGTTTATCTTTGGCAGTAATTCCCTGCATAGAAGCAAGAAGAATTCTTTCGTGGTTGGAAAGCTGCCATCTGTCTATTGTATAGAGGAAATCAGGTTCTTCCGGCTTTGGGAAATAATAATAGCCTCGTTCGTCTGCAAATTTTGGTAGCTTAATATTTGTGCTACTGCCACACGCTGTTAAAATCACCGTAATTGCCGCAAGTATAAGAACTATTGCAATGAAATTTTTCATAAAGATAAACCCCTTAAATAAAATTTTATGGTTTGCTTTTAAAGTATACCATAAAATACTCGCATTGTCAAGAAATCAAACTTTGCATTGAACTTCTTAATTTAAAAGTTCACCAAAAAGCCCCTATTTACCCCTTGACTTTACCTCAGTAATGTATTATAATATCAGAAATTGTATACAATCATACAATCTTTCAATGATTGAAGATAGGAGAATCGAAATGCTTGAAATTAACAAGAAAACAAATCTTCTCGAAGAAGAAACCTATAAATACAGAGTGCAGGATGTTGCCGAGCCAAATCTTTACAGAGACCTTTACCCTTATACGGAAGTTCCCAAAATTTCCTTCAACCACCGCCGTGTGCCTATGAATATGCCTGAAGAAATTTGGATTACAGACACCACTTTCCGTGACGGTCAGCAGTCCCGCGCTCCATATACCGTTGAGCAGATGACTTATATTTATGATAAGCTTCATCAGCTGGGCGGACCTAACGGTATAATTCGCCAGACGGAATTTTTCGTATATAGCCAGAAGGACAGAGACGCTCTTTATAAATGTATGGAAAAAGGCTACAAGTTCCCTGAAATCACAACTTGGATTCGCGCCTCAAAAAGTGACTTCCAGCTTGTAAAAGACATTGGAATTAAAGAAACGGGTATTTTGGTAAGCTGTTCTGACTACCACATTTTTAACAAGCTTAAAATGACACGTGTGCAGGCAATGACTCACTACCTTTCAGTAGTTGCAGATGCCATTGAAGCAGGTCTTCGTCCAAGATGTCATTTTGAAGATATTACAAGAGCCGATTTCTTCGGCTTCGTAGTTCCTTTCGTAAACGAGCTTATGGCAATGAGCGAAAGAACGGGCGTTCCCATAAAAATCAGAGTTTGCGATACTATGGGCTACGGCGTTCCTTACACCGCAGTTGCTCTCCCACGAAGCGTTGCAGGTCTTATTTACGGTTTGCAGAAATATTCCGACGTTCCGTCAGAGATGCTTGAATGGCACGGACACAACGACTTTTATATGGCAGTTGCAAATGCTTCTACTGCTTGGCTTTTCGGCGCAAGTGCAGTTAACTGCTCACTTTTCGGCATAGGCGAAAGAACTGGTAATATTCCCCTTGAAGCTATGGTTATGCAATACGCTTCACTTAAAGGAACCACTGCAGGAATGGATACCACTGTAATTACAGAGCTTGCAGACTACTATAAAAACGAATTGGGCTATGAAATTCCACCTATGACACCTTTCGTAGGTCAGAATTTCAACGTAACCAGAGCAGGAATCCACGCAGACGGACTTCTCAAGGACGAGGAAATTTACAATATTTTCGATACCAATAAAATCCTCAACCGCCCTGCAAACGTATCTATCAATAACGTTTCAGGCCTTGCGGCTGTGGCTTTTTGGATAAACAACCACTTTAATCTCCCCGTTGAATGCTGGGTTGATAAAAAGGACGAAAGAATCCTCAAAATGAAGGAATGGATTGATTCTCAGTACGTTGACGGCAGACAGACGGTTATCAGCGACGACGAGATGCTTTACCTTGTAAA
Organism: Clostridia bacterium; assembly: GCA_017440085.1. Classification (GTDB taxonomy): domain Bacteria; phylum Bacillota; class Clostridia; order Oscillospirales; family UBA644; genus HGM12619. The sequence continues at coordinate 41,847 of JAFSHW010000038.1, read as the reverse complement.
AACTTATATGCCCGAATTGCTTGAGGACTAATTATGGAAAAAATAGATAAAACTCAGCAAGGCTCTCTTACCGCAAAGGTATTTAAGGTTTTGGAAAAAGCCATTCTCAGCGGCGAATTTTTGCCCGGAGAAGCCCTTACGGAACAAGGTCTTTCCACTATGCTGGAGGTTAGCCGAACTCCCGTAAGGGAAGCCCTTCGCCAATTGGAGCTTGAGGGATTGGTGAAAACCTTCCCCAACAGAGGCGCAGAAGTCGTCGGCATTTCCGAAAAGGACGTTGACGATATTTATACCATTCGCATTCATATAGAAGGTCTTGCTGCCGGTTGGGCTGCTGAAAATATTTCTGATGAGGCTATTGAAAAGCTTCGCGATATTTTGGAGCTTCAGGAATTTTACGCCTCAAAAGGTGATTCCGACAGAGTTAAGGGGCTTGATTCCACCTTTCACGAAGCAGTTTATGCCGCAGGTGGAAGCAGAACTTTAAGGCAGATACTTTCTCAGCTCCACAATAATATTCAGCTTGCGCGAGGTCTTTCCATTCAGTCCGAGGGTAGAGCCGTTGCCGCAGTTGAGGAGCACCGCAGAATATTCGAAGCAATTGCTGCTCACGATGGTGAAAAGGCTGAAAAAGAAGCTCAGAACCATATCGTAAAGGCAAGGCAGAGCTTACTTAAAGTTAAAAAGTAGGTGAAAATATGGCTAAATTAGAAACAACTCTCAACGGCAATTTCAGCCAAATACTTAATAGAATCGAAGACGGAATAGTAAACGGCAGCGTTTCCGCTTCACTTGAAGACTCCAGTGATTTTCGCAGTAACGGAGCAAGGTGCAGCGTCAGAGTTTTTGAGCGATACAGTTATATGGGCGGAAACAGGGTCAGTTTAAGCGTTACACTTTTTCAAAGTGGCGATGGTCCTATTCATCTTTCTGCAATTACTTCCGGTGGCAGCCAAGCAATCTTTTTGAAAATAAATACTTTCGGTGAAGAGGCATTTCTTGATAAATTAAGAGAGTTATTATAAAAATTCAACATATACCCAATACGGTTTTGTTGGAGGGGGTGCGGGGGACCTTATTTTTACGTGAAAATAAGGTCCCCCGCAAAAAATTATATTCCCATAAAAGGAGGAGGCCCGAACTATATCAGTTCGGGCTTTTCAAAATGATTAGAAAAAAATTTAGAGGGGAGATAGTAGTTTGAAAATATGATAAAGGAGTTTTTCAATAGGTGTTGGCTAATGATTATGTCCAAATCAATTTACGAATATATTATAACCTAAAATTCCCGAATATCAAGGTCCGTTCTGTGGCAGATTTGTGGGAGTTTTTTCTTATTTGTTTTTTGCGATTATAAATTTTTTGCAAAAACACGTTTTCCCCATTGCAAAATTCCTTTAAATATGTTATCATTGTACCGTAAAGACCTGATTTTATAAAACTTGTGTTTTTTGCACAAAATTGTGATACAATTAAAGTGTATAATAAAAATATATAAGGTGAGAATCTGATGAATGAAAGGAAAGATGTTAAATGCCAAAAACAATTTACGTAGTTGACGACGAAAAAAACATACGTCAGATAATTCGTTCCTACCTTGAAAAAGAGGGTTATACGGTTTCTGAATTTGAAAACGGTGAAGACGCCCTTGCAGGGTTCAACGCCGCTATGCCCGATATGTTGGTTATTGATATTATGATGCCCGGAATGTCCGGCTTCGAGCTTTGTAACGAGGTTCGAAAAAAGGCAAACGTGCCTATTATTATCGTTTCTGCCCGTGACGAGGAGCTTGACAGAATTTTGGGTATTGAAATGGGTGCAGACGATTATATTCCAAAGCCCTTCTCCCCCAGGGAAATGGTTGCAAGAGTTAAAGCCGTTTTCCGCAGAATCGACGGTATGCAGGGCGATAAGAATGCAAACACTTACTCCTGCCGTGATATTAAAATTTTCCCCATAGAGCGCCGAGTTGTTAAGGTTTGCGGTGAAGTGGAAGAGGAAATCAACCTTACCGCAATGGAATACGATTTCATTTTCTTTATGGTTTCAAATAAAAACAGAGTTTTCACCAGAAGCCAGCTTCTCACAAATATTTGGGATTACCAATATATCGGAGATACCCGCGCTGTGGACGACCTTGTTAAGCGAATCCGCAAAAAGCTTGACGCTGCCGCAACGGATTTCAAAATCGAAACCGTTTGGGGCTACGGATATAAGGTTACTGACCCCTCTGAGCCTGCTAAGGAATAATTTATGAAACGCAGTATTACCTTTAAGCTGATATTATCATATGCCGCCGTCATTTTTATGATGGCGGGCATTTCCATTACCTTTATTTCTCTTTTCTCATCAGGGTATATAATCAACGAGGGAAATAAGCAGCTTCAGGAATATGCGGAAGAGCTGGTTGAAACCTTGACTTCAAGAAATATCAGCCCTCTCGCAACCCAGAGAGTGAAGGAAATATTCAATGAGCTTAACGTAAAGGATTACTCCTTTGCCGCGTATCTTAACGATAATTATGACGTTGGCTTCCACTCCTCTTCAATGTCTATTTCCTTATCGGATTTTCAGACAGCGGTCCGTTCCAAAATCGGAACTGAGGGTGCTCACGCCTTGAAGCACGTAACGGGAGACTACGCCTTGTACGTCCGCCATATTTATTCCTTGGATACGGGGGATAGAACGGCTCTCGTTTTGTATATGCAGGTGGATAGATACGGGATAGACCGTTCCCTTTTTTCTTTGTACTTAATGGCAGTTCTGATTGCCGCTTTATTTACTGTTTGTATTGCGCTGATTTTTTCAAGCACTTTGACCTTAAACTTGAAAAAGCTGAAAGCGAAGGCGAATATGCTTGCAAAACGTAATTACAACTGTAATATTAAAATTGATTCTGACGACGAGGTTGGAGAACTTGCGGACGCCTTCGATGCAATGACCAAGAGCTTGGAAGAATACGACCTCAGCCAAAAAATCTTCCTGCAAAACGCTTCCCACGAATTGAGAACGCCGCTTATGTCAATCAGAGGCTATACCGAGGGTATGCGCGACGGTGTTTTTGAAAATACTGAAGAAATCTGCACGGAGATTCTTGACCAGACTTCACGCCTTGAAAAAATTATTGAAGATATTATGTATCTTACCAAAATGGAGACTTCTGCAAATTCAATAGTGGTGGAAGACGCTTCCACATTGCAGATAGTTGACGAGGCTATTGACAGAGTTCAGGGTATTGCCGTTTCGGGAAATATCACTATTTCAAAGGGTGATATTGCAGAAATGAACGTACGCTGTGACGTGGATAATTTCTGCGTAGCGTTGACGAATATTATCTCAAACTGCCTGCGCTTTGCAAAGAGCGAGGTTGTTGTGGAGGTTCGCCCCGTAGCCAAGGGGGTTTGCTTCACAGTTTCCGACGACGGACCGGGCATTCATAACGACGACTTGCCCCACCTTTTTGACCGCTTCTACAAGGGCAAAAAAGGCAAGCACGGCTTGGGGCTTTCAATCGCAAAAGCTGTAGTCGTCAGCCACGGCGGCGCAGTGAACGCAAGGAATAAGACTGGCGGAGAATCAGGCGCTGTGTTTGATATTTTCTTGCCCATTAAATAATTCCATAAAAATAAGATCGAAACGGATTTTTGCAACCCGTCTCGGTCTTTTTTGTAAACTTTAGTTGGTTGACAATAATTGTGAAATATAGTATAATATTCATAGAAAGGTGGTAATCCAATGAAAAAACTCAAATCCCTTTTCATCTTAGCTATTTCATTATTGTTAATTTTAAGCGCATGCAATTCAAATATCCCATCGGAAACTCCAAATGAACCAAATACTCCCGATTTACCCGTAGAGGATAAGGGTGATGAAACTCCCGATGATATTCAAACTCCGGTTGAAGATGAACCCTTTGAAACTGAAGGCACGAAACAAGAGCTTCAAATCAAGACACAAAGATATCTGGATTCTGAATACACCGTAATAGACGGTAAAGTTATAGAAATGCAAAAGAATTATTCTAACGGTACGGTGTTTAGATTTTCTGAAACCATAGAAAACGCGTCTTATGTTGCTAATTCAAGATTCGTTTTCTGCGAGGACGGAAGTGTTATTGATCTTTATCAAGTCATAGACCATCCGTATGTTGTGTTTGATTTTGAGGATATTTCAAAAACTTCTAAAGTGATTAACATTGAAACTGACTGGGAAATGCGTGAGATTTTATATACCGAAAATGGAAAAGCTTATTTTCAATATGGGGAAATGCGTGAATTAGATGCTGTAAAAACAACTCGTCTATGGGTGGATGATAAAACTGTCGTATGGATAGGGCTTAATTCTGATGGGACAATCAGCTTTTATAATCTTAAATTTGAAAAACTTGAAGATGTTTTCCCTGAAATCGAACGATGGACGGATATTGCAGATATTGCTGTTTGCAAAAACGTTGTTATAGGGTTAAAAAATGACGGTTCTGTAGTTTCTTTCGGTACGGAATTTTCACCGGAAAATGTCGTAATGATTGACATAATTGATAGCGGAAGTACGGAACTTAAACTCCCCGTAGCTCTTACCGCTGACGGCAAGTTGATTTTCGGCGAATATCCCGAACTTGAAGTGTCTAATGACCTCAATGAACCACCCTATGAAATCGGCAACGAGCCTTTCCCATATCAATATGCAATCAAGCAGGCTGAGAAATTCGCCGACGTGTTTGATTTTACCTATATTTGCGGTTCAAGATTTATTATTCTCGTCCAAAAATCCGACGGTTCACTTTGGGCAACCTACAATGATTACTATGACCCCGAATACATAAATATTCTGGGTAGAAATGATTTCCTTGCAGATTAACTAAATTATAATAAAGGCTTGATTTTATGAAAAAATCTTTATCAATTTTATTAACGGCTTTGTTTTTGATTTCCTGTTTCCTTTGCTCGTTCGCAGCCGTTTCCTCAGAGGAACTGCTTGAGCAAGTTCCAGAGGGCGCGTACGTTGGCACTGACGTTACGGTTGAAAACTTAAAGTACGTTTCTTTGTTCCGCAATGTCCACGATATTCTTTTTGATGAGCTTCTTGGCAGTGGAAAATTGGAAAACGTTGAGCACGAAAATCCTCTCCCCGAAGATAACCCCGACGTACAGCGAATTGCCAAAAGTGAAGTCGTTGCCGCTTGCGAAAAGCTTTTCGGAGAAGGCAGTTTTGATTCTCTTTTCGGCGGCAGACCCGAGATTTCCGACGGTAGCAGCAAAACTCTTTTCTACCAAGAGACAACCGACGAATATATTTATATCAATTCACATTTCGGCGGCGGTGACAATGGTTGCCGCGTGTATAAAAACGTGATTAAAACGGAAGAAACGGAAAACGGTGTCCGCATCTACGTTTCTTACGCCCTTTACAGCCAAGAGTACAAGACGAACTTTTGGGTTCACGGCAACATTAACCGCTATAACGGCGGCGAAAACGTAAATGTTTTGTATGAGAATAGCTCTGATTCTTCGGAGATTTTCAACAGTTTGAAAAACGGAAAGTTTGAGAAGTATCTGCCTGTTTACGCTCATACCTTTGTGGAAAACGAAGACGGCTCGTATTATTGGGCTTCCACAAACTTGGTTTCTGCAGGTGAAAAAATCCCCGTGGATTTCAACCCTGCAACTTCCGATATTTCACCTATTGCAGCGTTTCTTTTGTGCGCAGTTTCCGTTTTCGGAATCGCTTTTTCTGCGGTCTGGATAAAGCAGTACAAAGAGGCTAAACATTTGCAAAGTTTATTTTGAATCAGTTTCTATTCTTACAATCCCTCAGTCTTGCCTACGGCAATCCAGCTCCCTTGTGTAAAGGGAGCTGGCAGCTTTGCTGACTGAGGGATTGTCCCTTAAATAATAAATAATTTTTTCGACAAACTGAAAGGAGTAGCTTTTTTGCTTCTCCTTTTCGTGTTATAAAATTTCAATTTGTGTGCCGTTTGCTTTGGCGTCGGTAAAGACTTTCAGCATTATTTTGCCGTAATCGCCCATATTTTTCTCCAAAGATTTAGAGTATTTCACTTTAATGAGCGTGTTTTTATCAATGCTTGAAAGAACGTCTGCCAATGCATCCAAATTCTTGCCGTAATAAGGTGGAAAACCTTTCTTTTTTGCAAGATATTGGTGGGCTTTTTCCTTAGTTTTGCATCTGCGGCAGTCGATAGTGAGTGTTTTTTTCATTTTTCAACCCCTTATCGTTCTTGCCCGTAGAGGAGTTCAAAGGTTTCGTAGTGGTCGGGAGTATAGTAAATCAGACCGTCGTTTGAAAAGACGATTCGTTTCGCTCCTCGTGAGCTTTTACCTAAAGTATCCACGTCGCACTCCGTGTATTTCCGCCCGTCCTTTTGTGGTAAAAGTCCCTCGTAGTTTCCGAAATAGTCGCCTCCGATGCACTTCCCCGGAGCGTAATCTTCAAGTCCTCCGCCTTCCCAGCCCAAATTTTGAGCTTCAGACTTGGTAATGAAGTTTTGCGGCAGCTTCCCGTAAGTGTGAATATACAGTGCCACATCCTCTTTTGATGTGTAGGAACCGTTTTCGTCAATCTTTTCGCCTTGGTTCGGGTCTTGCGCAGTTCCTTGCTCCGTTTCAGAGGTTAGACCGTCGTCAATTTCTTCCAAAACTTCCCCTGCAAGATCTGCAATTTCACCCAGAGTCCCCAGGGTGTCGCCAAAATCATCGCAGGCTGTAAATGCACTCAGTGCGAAAACCGCAGAAAGTAAAAACAGCAGTATTTTAGGGAGTTTTTTCATAAAATTCCATCCTTTTATTTGATTTTATTTCCCGAAGAACCACTTCTTTTTCTTCGGTTTGTTTCTTTGTGATGGTGGCAGATCACTGAAGGTTTCGTCAAATTCTTCGCTTTCAGCCACGGGTTCAACCACTCTGACCAAGGGGTCGTTGATGTTTGGGTACTTTGAGCGGTACTTTTTCTTGATTTCCGAAATGCGCAGGTTTTCGTCTTCGCTCATTTCAGCGCCGTCGTAGGTCTTCCTTTTGCCGCAAATGCAGACGAATCCGTTGCCGTCATCGGTCATAAGCTTACCGCAGTTGCAAAACATTTCCCCTCAGTCCTTTCTGTTTTATTCCGGAATTAAATCGTATATCGGCAGATTTGGAACTACGAATTCTTCGATGAGCCCGGCATAAATATCTTTGAGCTCGTCAAGAACTACTGTGGCGGACTTTGGTTTAAGTTCAGCGCCGTCTTCAAATCCGCGCCAAAGTTTATCAAATCCGTTACCGGCAGAATCCTCAAACGCCCAATATGTATACATTCCATTTTTATAGGTATTCAGTGCGTACTTTGCATCGTTAATATCATAAAAAACTTGAGTTGTCATGTAGTCGAATCTGCTTTCTTCCGTTTCGTAACCGTCTAAAGGTTCGCAGATTTTATCCACGATTTCAAAGCAAGCTTCAGGTGCATCGAAAACTGAGAAAGTTTCCGTTCCTTCTACCGCAGATGGCCAACTTCCGTATTCTCCCTTGGGTCCCGTGGGGAAAGGATATACGCTGTAATTTTTGACTTCAAAAGAAATCTCATCGTAAAGCATTTGTGCGGTCGTTAAGCACGATACTGAATTTTGAATAGTTGCAAAATTTTCCAACACATCAACCCAGTCGCCTTCTTTAAATGCGAAATTATTGGGGTATTCTTTTTTGAGCTTGTAATAAAAATTTACGGCTTCCATCATGTTTTCGGAACCATAGTCGTATTCGTAACCGTTTTCTGTTTTATACGCAAAACGGACTCCGTTTCCATAAGCAAGAAGTTTTGCAATATCTAAACCTCTTGCGGCAATGGAATATATATCCTTATCTTCGCTATGGTAGGAAGAATTTGCAATTATATTTTCAAACGCGTCCCAGTTCCAATTTCCATTTTCAATATATTCGGCAGGGTTTGGCGTTGCGTATTGCCACATTAAATCGTCATTAAAAATTAGCAATTCTACAGCTCGGGGTTGTTTGTAAATCCACGTAAGTGGAGCGACTGCGTAAATATCACCATTTACTGCATTTAGTTCTTGAATTGCAGCACTTCCGTATTTTTCAGTATTTGTGAAATCTATAACGTGCCCGTAATTATTTACCTTTTCCAAAAAACCTGCGCGAGCTGCCTTTTTCGTAAGCGCGTGAGACGAGGAGTAGAGGATGTGGTAACCAATGTTTCCTGCAAGAAATTGTGTCATAAGCAAAGTTTCTTCCGTTTTAATTGGTGTTAGCACTATATCACAATTTAAGGTGCTTTCAACATTTTTAATTCTTGATAACACTGCATCTGCAAGATCTGTATTCCCTTTATATCCAAATGGATTTTCTAAGTCAACAATAAGCCCCGTGTTGTCTGAATGTGCATACATTCCCAGGATACATTCCCACCCGTTAAGGTTTAAAGCCGTAGTTTCAGGCTCCAAGAATTCCATAAGGGTTGGCGCAGGTGCGCATGCTGACAATACGGAAACGGAAAGAATTGCCGCTAACGTAAGGGAAACTAATCGTTTGATAGTTTTTTTCATGATAAATACCTCTTTCTTTTTGTACAATTTATATGATTTTTTCTTTTACTGTACTTATTACCCCCCCCCCATAAATAGTTTAATTTACAGGGTTGATTTTAGTGGGAGGTATATGAATTTATTGAAGTTAATAATTTTCGTAGAACGCCTTGCAGAGCTTGTGCATCATGTAAATATCGGTTTTTGAAGCAAGCTCGTAGGGTGCGTGCATTGAAAGCATAGCCACGCCGATGTCAACAACTTCGATGTTTCTGTCAGCGATGTACTGTGCAACCGTTCCGCCGCCGCCCTGGTCGATTCTGCCTAATTCGCAGAACTGGTAGAGAATTTCGTTTTTATCGAAAATTCCCGCAAGTTTAGCGATAAATTCGGGGCAAGCATCGGAAGCTCCAGCCTTACCGCCGTGACCGGTGTATTTGCAGATGGAAGGTCCGCAGTTGATGAAAGCGGAGTTTCTCTTTTCGTAAACACCTGCGAATGTGGGGTCAAAAGCTGCGCTAACATCAGCGGAAATTGCCGCAGAATTTTTAAATGCGATTCTTGCGTTGGAGCCGTCGCAAAGAGCGAGAAGGAAATCTGTGATGAATGCGCTTCTCATACCTGTAATGCCTGCGCTCCCGATTTCTTCTTTATCAACAAGCACTGCCACACAGGTTTTTTCAGGAATGTCCAAAGTCAAAAGTGAAGAAAGGGCAGGGTAGGAGCAAATTCTGTCGTCGTGGCCGTAGGAAGCAATAAGGCTTCTGTCAAAGCCCACGTCCTGAGCCTTAGCCGCAGGAACAGCTTCCAATTCAGCGGTCTGGAAATCGCATTCGTTAATTCCGTATTTTTCGTTAAGGAGCTTCATTATAGCGTTCTTGATTTTGCCTTCTTTTTCGTCGTTTTCGGGAATTGAACCGATTACGATATTTAAATCTTCCGCGTGAATGGGCTTTGCGTCCTTTGCAAGGTGAGGGAGAAGGTCGGTGATGTAAAATACCGGGTCGTTTTCATCTTCGCCGATGTTTACTTCAACCGTAGTTCCGTCTTTTTTGCAGATAACGCCTATAAGGGAAAGGGGAATTGCTGTCCACTGATATTTACGAATACCGCCGTAATAGTGAGTCTTGAAATACGCCATATTGCCGTCTTCATAGAGTGGGTTGGGGCGAATATCAAGTCTGGGGGAGTCGATGTGCCCTGCTGTGATATTGAAGCCTTTTTCAGGGCTTTCTTTGCCGATTACTGCAAAAATGGCGGATTTGTTTTTCTGATTTACATAAACTTTATCCCCTGCGTTGTACTTTTTGCCGTCGATAAATTCAACGAAACCATTTTCTTTCGCAAGGTTTATTGCGTATTTTACGCATTCTCTTTCAGTTTTGCCGTTGTTGAGAAATTTTTTGTAGCCTTCGCAGTATTCCTGAGCCTCATTGATTTCTTCGGCAGAAAGTACTTCGTAAGCATTCTTGGGTGAATACATAAGTTCGCTCATAATTTTTATCTCCTTAACTGTTATAAATTTATTTTCAATATTATTTTTTACTTATTTTAGCTAAAATATGCTGAATTTTCTGTGGGAGTGCCGTTAAATCATCGTTTAAAATCGTAAAATCAGCATTTTCAGTATAAAAATCTTCTGATTTCTGACCTGCAAAACGCATTTCAGCCCTTAAATCGTCAATACCATCTCTGATTTTGACCCTTTCAAGCCGTGATTTGCGGTCGGCGGTAACTGTTATTATAAAATCGCAAATATCCTTTGCGCCCGCTTCAAAAAGCGCCGCGCCATCGATTGCGAAGTTGAAAAGCCCTCTTGATCTGTTTTCGTCCATAATTTCGGAAACCTTAGCCATAATTGCTTTGTGCGCAACTGAATTGAGCATTTTTAAATTTTCTTCTGAAGAAAATGCTTTTTCTCCTAAAATTTTACGGTCAACTTTTCCGTTTTCATCGGTAATTTTTCCAAAAATTTCTTCCAGCGCAGGAGCACTGAAATCAATAATTTCGTGCCAGATTTTGTCGGTGTCAATGTGAATAAATCCTTTATTTTCAAGGACTTTGCACACCGTACCCTTGCCTGCGCCGCTTTGCCCCGTGATTCCCAAAACGAGCCCATTTACCGCCTTGTCGCAATCAATCACCGTGAAGCTTGCCGCACGGAGAAGTCTATTGTAAACTGCAAGTAAAATTCCGTTTACAAGCTCGTCGTTAATTTCTGGGATTCTGACGTAAATTTTTTCGTTTTCTATCTTGTCCGCCTTGCGAAGGGCGTCAAAAAGATTTTCAGCAAGTTCTTCAAAATCGTTGCTTCGTCCGTAAGGAATAATTTTGCAGCGGGGGAATTTTTCCTCTTCGCCTGCAAAGCAAATAACGGTTTTTTTGTCTTTGCCGTCATTTTTTACATATTCCGCCGCATTTTCGCATAAACCTTTAATACAAACGGTTCTTGCAGATGGTGCGTAGTGCTTGTGTTTAAGTCCTGGGGAGAGAGCTTTTTCGTTGTTTGGAAGCTCTTTTAGTACAGCTTCTGCGATTTTCAGGTTCGGAATCACCTCTTTAAGCATATCTGCAGTAATAAATCCGGGTCTGAGTAGGCACGGTTCCTCTCCGCAGAGGCTTAAAACCGTGGATTCCACCCCGCATTGGCATTTTCCACCGTCAATTACAGCAGAAACGTAAGGATTTTCGCTGAAATCGTCAATAACGTGTTCCGCGGATGTGGGGCTTGGCTTTCCTGAGATGTTTGCAGATGGTGCGGCTAAGGGTACTCCGCTTTTTTTAATAAGCTCCCTTGCCACGGGGTGATTGGGCATTCTCACTGCCACAGTATCTAATCCTGCGGAAACTTCAGTGGGGATACAATCCAGTTTTGGCAGTATCATAGTTAATGGACCCGGCCAGAATTTTTCTGCCAATTTGTAGGCGATTTCGTTGGGAATGGCGTATTTTTTCAAATCTTCCGTTTGGGAAATGTGGATAATCAAGGGGTTATCCTGAGGTCTGCCTTTTGCCAGAAAAATTTTCTTTACAGCTTCGCCGTCAAGAGCGTTTGCCGCCAAACCGTAGACGGTTTCTGTGGGTATTGCCACTACGTTTCCTTTTTTAAGTTCTTCAACGGCTGCTTCGATTCCTTTGCCGTCGCTTTTAAGTATTTGCATTTTTAGTCAACCTTTCGGTTTCAATATAGTGAGGTTTTTATGTTATCTTTGTATAATACCGTTCTAATTTGCACTGCTTATGTGCTTTTTTCGCTTATTTGCGGATTTATATTCTCGGCAATAATCCCAAAAGGTGGCATTTGCCGCCAAGTTACGGGTTTCGCAATGGAATTTTCCGCAGGCTTCACCGTTTCTGTTGTGATTTTAGGTTTAATTCCCGAAGTTTATGCCCGTTTACGTACGGAAGAACTGCTTTTATTCTTGATTTTGGGTATTTGCGTGAGTATGCTTCTTCAAGAAAAGCTGAAATATAAATACCGAATCTTATCTGAAAAAAGTCGCCTTGCCGCCAGTGGGAAGCTGAGCGCCTTCAGTTTTTCCTTTGAAAGCTTTATCAGAGGTCTTTCCGTTGGCACGGGCTTTGGCTTGTCCTCCTGCCTGGGCTTCGGCTTGGGGGCAGCTTCCGCGATAGGGGCATTCCCCAACGGAACCTCGTTTTTCCTCCTTCTGAAATCTTCGGGGAAGTCAAGTTTTTACCGATTTATCAGTTGCATTTTGCTGACGATACCCTTCTTTTTCGGTTCAATCCTTGGTTCATATCTTGGTAATTCCGCAGAGGTATTATTCCTAAGATTGCTTGTTTTTTCGGGCGGTGTGACCCTTTATACCACAGCAGGAGATATGAGTCTTGAATCAAAGCTCCTTTGCCACGGCAGATTTATACCGATTTTCAATATTTTAGGTATGATTTTGGGTATAGCAGTGGTGCTTTTTAATTAAAATATTTTTATTTATATATTAAGAGCCGTTGTTAAAACGGCTTTTATGTATTTTTTATTCAAATTTAAGCTTATTTATTAGCCCCAAAGCTTCTTTTTTGGTGAATTTACTTTCGTTCCCGATAAGTCTCCAACGAAGTCCAAAGCGGCACCCGTACCTCTTGCAACGCAAGAAACTGCGTCGTCTGCCACATAAACGTTGATTCCTACCCTTTCGGCAATCATTTTATCAAAGCCGTAAACCAAGCAACCGCCGCCTGTGAGTATAATTCCGTCAGTTGAAATATCTCCGATAAGTTCGGGAGGTGTGCGGCTGAGAACGTCGTGAACCGCTTCCGCAATTACATCTGCAGGTTCAGCCAACGCTTCAAGGGCATCGTCGGAAGTCATTGTGAATTTTTTGGGCAAACCTGTCGTCAAATCTCTGCCTCGAATGGTAAGTGAAATCTTTTCCGGGCGAGGGGAAAGGCAACCGATTTTCATTTTAATATCTTCTGCAGTTCTTTCTCCGATAAGAACACCAAACTCTTTTCTTACGAATTTCACGATAGCTTCGTCGAATTTATCCCCTGCAACCTTAACGCTTTCGGAAACCACAACGTCACCCAAAGATAGCACCGCAACGTCAGCAGTTCCGCCGCCAACGTCAATAACCATAATCCCTCTGGGCCTTGTAATATCCAATCCTGCGCCGATAGCTGCCGCCATAGGCTCTTCAATAAGCTCAACGCTTTTTGCTCCTGCGTTAAGAGTAGCGTCACGAACTGCTCTTTCTTCAACTTCGTTGATTCTTGAGGGCACGCAAACTACTACGTGGGGTCTGAAAAGTGAGCGACCGTTTACTTTTCTGATGAAGTATCTCAGCATTCTTTCCGTAGTTTCGTAGTCTGAAATAACGCCGTCACGTAACGGGCGAATTGCCACGATATTATCGGGGGTTCTACCCAGCATTTCCTGGGCTTCTACGCCTACTTTCAGAAGTTTACCCGTAGTTCTGTCGATTGCCACCACGGAAGGCTCTCTTAAAACGATTCCCTTGCCTCTTACGTAAATAATAACGGAGGCTGTGCCAAGGTCAATACCTATATTTTTAGCGAACATCTTTTAGTACCAACTTCCCATATTTTAAAAATCAATTCTTTGCCGCGGCTTTTCTCATTTTTGAAGCAATCAGCAGTTTTCTGACGCAACAAAGGGCAATACCTGCGGTAACTATATATTCAACGTAAAAATCGAAAACGAAAGTAAGAAAAATCCCTAAAACTGCAGAAATTACAAGAATTAAGTCAAATTTGTAATCCACAAGTTCTTCGTAAATTTCCGCTTTTTGTGTAACTTCCTCTTCTTCAGAGTAAAGTATTTTCAGGCAAAGCTTTGCGAAAATCACGATTATCGGCGGAATTAAGCCCCAAAGTTTAACTGCGACGTCTGCGTATCCAATGGTGAGGTAAGTGCTGTAAGCCGCTAGCCACGCCGTTACTAAGGAAATCAATCCCAATGCAAGAAACCCTACGTTTGCTGCCTTATTTTTCGGGAAAATTTCCACCGACGCCACACAGTAGGCGCTGACGATTGAGTAAAGCCCCAAAAGATTCATTGCCATAGAGGACGAAAGCAATCCGAAAATAATTTCAAAAACCGCAAAAGCCGTTTCCGCTAAAAGGTATTTTTTTGTAAGATTAAGAGATTTCAACTTCCCGATTTCCTTTCCTTTTCCGTAATTTTTTTCTGTTTTCGGGGGAAATGCGCAAAATCCCCCATTACATTATACACCATAAGTTTTTAAGTGTCAAGAGCTTTTGCCGAATATTATCATACTTTTTTGAATATAGTCTCAGTTTGTCTGCTTGCGTTTGGTACCGAATAAAGGAAACTGTCCAAATGGCTTCCCTTTACGAAATATTCATATTCTTCAGGTGGTTGAACCGCTTCTCTGAAAATATCAACTATCGAAAGTTTTATCTTCATTTTTTCCGGCACGATGCTTTTTATGTAAACGGAAACTCCCGTGCCGCTTGGAATTTCTCCGTAATCACCCGTTTCCGCAAGCCCGGAAAGGTTTGGGGTAAGCTCCACGAAAATTCCATAGTCTTCAACTGAGCGCACGCAGCCTGCTACCGTCTGCCCCGGAGCAAAAAGCTCTGCGTTTTCCTGCCAGGAGCCTAAAAGTTCCTTGTGGGAAAGAAAAAATCTCTTATTCTCTTCGTCTTTTTCTTTGATGACAACGTTCACATTCTGCCCCACGTAAAATCTGTCTTTTGAGTGCGAAATCCTTGAAACTGAGATGTTTTCAATACTTATCAGCCCTACGATTCCGCAACCAATATCCGCAAAAGCACCGAATTTATCCAGATGGGTGATTTTTGCGTCAATTATATCTCCCGGTTGGCAATGGCTGAAAAGATATTCCTGCGCTTCTTTTTGAGCTTCCGTGCGGCTGAGAATTGCAAAGTTTTCACCGTTTATTTGCTTGTAGCCTTTTACCGTGAAGCAGCAGATTTTGTTGACTCGGCTGATTACAGCAATGTCTTTCGTCGTTCTCTCTTTTATTCCCAAAGCTGCTTCTTCTTTGGGAATGAATCCCTTCATACAGCCCAAATCAAGAATAAGATTGTGGTTTTCATCGCAAAGCTTGACCTTTGCCTCCAAAATTTTCTTTGAAAGCATTGCCCTGTCTAAGACAGCTTTCGTGTAAATAAGGTTTTGCATAGTTCCTTCAGGTTTGAATTCGTTCATAATGTGTCACGTTCTTTCTTTTCAGTATTTTATTCATTGAAATATATGAAAAAAATTCCTTAATTATGAATTAAAATCGCTCCGTAATCCTGCTTGATTTTAAGGAAAGAATTTCTTCAAAAAAGCTTGATATTTCGGGAATTTTGCAAAAATGTGAACTCTTGATTTTAAAGTGTGTTTTTTTTGAAAACTTACTTGAAAAATCTTTATAAAGGTGTTATAATTACCCTGTATAAGTGCCCTTGGGCGGACTGCGCCCATTTATAATAAGTAGAAGGCACTTTTTGATAGTATATTAACGAAATTGTGTATAGAAAAGGATGATTTGAAAATGAAATCTAAAAAGGGTTTTGCAAAACGCTTTATGAGCTTTGCTCTCAGCACTGCAATGACGTTGGGCTTAGTTCCAGCCGTTAGCTTTGCAGTAGGGGAGTCAAATGCCACGCTTACTGCGGATACCTCAACTTACAGTTCTTATCAGGAGTTTTTCCATATAGGGTCCGGTCAGACTCTGTCTACGGAAAACGCAGGCGCTGTATGGACAGATAAGTCTGTTATGACTATTGGTAATCGACCTGATACAACTGTCAATATGGAAGATGATAGCTTTCTTGTAGCGCTTTCTGCTATGGGTTCAAATATGACTATCGTCGGCGAATCTGACGTTCCCACGGATACTATTCTCGTTCTTGATATTTCAGGCTCAATGAATAATAACCAAGGGAATAATGACGTTGCCGAGGATTTGGTAGATGCTGCAAATGCAACTATTGCGGCGCTTCTTGAAATGAACTCCTCTTCAAGAATCGGAGTAGCCCTCTATTCAGGCACAAGCAGCAGTAGTACCAATGAAAATGCTTCCAGAGTTATTCTTCCTTTGGATAGATATACTACTGACAGTGACGGAAAATACCTCACGTACACTGAATATTGGGGCGATGAATACGTTGGTATCGACTCTGACGTTAGAAATTCCAATGGAAATGCTCCTACTTCACAGTCAATTGAAGTCGTAGGTGCTACATATATCCAGAAGGGTGTTCTTTCTGCAATTCAGCAGCTTACTGCCTCTTCAAATACTGCAACCACAAACCGTAAGCCTATTGTAGTTTTGATGTCTGACGGTGCTCCCACTTTGGGTTCAAGCTCATATACCAACCCCGGTCAGTATAATTTAGGTAACGGTTCTACCCCCAGCGCGGCCCTCGCTTTTGTAACACAGCTTACCCTATCCTACGCAAAAAATCAAATTAAAACAAAATATAACACAGATCCTCTTTTCTATACACTTGGTCTCGGTGTTGATAATAACGCCCTTGCAATGTCCGTTCTTAATCCCACTTCAGCGAATGCTTCCACAGCTGTAAACGACTTCTGGACTATGTGGGATGAGGCGTCCCAAGATGATGAGATTACTGTTCAAGCAGCAACAGATGGAAGAAATCCTCGACCTGCTGTAACCGTTACTAAAATGAACGGTCTTACAAAAAACTACGTTGATGGATATTATACTGCCGCTGTAAGTTCAATCGGCGGAAATTCCCTTACCGACGCATTTGAAGACATTGTAGCTGAAATTCAGCTTCAGACTAAATATTACCCAACTTTGGTTGGAAGCAGTGAAGACGTTTCAGGTTACGTTTCATTCGTTGATAGAATTGGTAAATATATGAAAGTTACCGATATCAAAGGCGTTTACCTTGGCGGCGTTCTTCACACAGGCGCAACCTTTGCGGAAGGTTTGGAAAACGGAACTTTCGGTTCAGCGGCTAACCCAACTACGGCAGGCGACGAGCTTGTTTGGGCAGTTCAGAACAGAATCGGCGTAGACGTTGATACTGCAAGAACTCTTCTCGGTAACGCATATACAGACGGTCAGCTCAGCTATACCAGCGATACTGAATATTCCAACTATATCGGTTGGTTTGCTGATGCAAACGGTAACTTCCTTGACTATTGGGACGGAACTCCCGATGAAAAACTCGCAGGTGCTACTTTCAGAGTAAAATGCTACGGCTTCTACGGACAGGTTGGCGTAGACGACGGAACCTCAGAAACAGATATGATGTATATTATCGTTCAACTTCGCGAAAATATCGCAACAGGCGAACAGATGATGACTTTTGCCGTTCCTGCGGCACTTCTTCCTATTGTTTCTTATAACGTTTCTTTGGATGAAAACGGCGATGTTGAATCTCTTGAAGCTACAGGTGCAACAAAACCCATTCGTTTGGTTTACGAAGTGGCTCTTGATGAAGAAATTACTGAATACACAATCAACGACGTTGTTGATGCGGATTATATTTCAGCAAACACGGCTGACGGTTATGTAAGCTTTTACTCCAACCAGTACGAAGTTGACAATTCAGTGGGTTACGGAAAAGTAAATACATACAGCTACTTTAACCCTTCCAAACAGAACAACAGATATTATTTTACTGAAGATACTTTGGTTTATGCCAATACTTCAGGAGCTCTCGCAACGGGAAGCCAACCTTCTTCAGGCTATTCCAGAAAAGCGATATATACAGAAAATTCCGTAACTTACCACTACCACGAAATTCATTCCTCTGTTTTGGCTGATGCTCAGCCGAATGATGACGGTTCTTGGTATATCCCCGCAGGTTACGTTCACGTTCATACGGGCGAATATGATATTGTTTCAAAAGAGCCAAATGCAACGGGAACACTTCCTTGGGTTGAAGTTCCTTACGTAGATGCTACCGGTCATTCCTTAAATGACACAGGTTACGACTATGTTGTCGGTGCAACTCTTGGTAACAACGGTAAATTGACGGTAAAACCCCAGACAGGTATTAAAATCACAAAAACAATGGCTGACGGCGTAGCTGCCCCCACGACTGCATTTGAATTTGAAATCACGGGTGCGGCTGACGGCTCTTATGAAGCATTCCATATTGATGCAAACGGTGCGGAAACTGCGAAAACAGTAACTTTCAGCGGCGGAAAAGCAACCGTTGAACTTAAAGCCGATGAAACTCTTTATATCGGCGATATGGTTGCAAATTGGGTTATTACCGTAACTGAAATTGAAACGAAAGATTACGTTGCAGAAGATTCAACTGAATCAGTAGTCCTTGTAGCAAACGAAATTTCTAAAATAGATTTCGTAAACTCCGAAAGAAAAACGGGACACCTTACAATCGGTAAGGAAATCACACATCCTTTCGGAACTTCTTTCTCAATCCCCGAAGAAAAAACCTTTACAATGACTGTAACTCTCAGCGGTACAGACGTTGCAAATAAATCCTTTAACGCTTCTCAAACTAAAGATTCTACCGTTTCTTCCGTATACGTTGATTCAAACGGTCAGTTCATCGTTACGTTGAAGAATGACGACCAGATTCAAATTCTCGAACTTCCCGAGGGTACAGTAGCAACGGTTGTTGAATCTGCTCCCGGCGCAGGCTTTACTGCATATTATCTTGATAATGGCGAAGCCGGAGACGGTATCGTTGAGGTCAGAGCAAATAACACTTCCTCCGTAATCGTAGTTAATGATTACGTTCCCGGAAAGGTTGACCCTGTAAATCTTATTGTAAAGGGTACTAAAAATCTTCTTGATTCAGAAAAGAATCCGGTTGCTTGGGAAGATAATTATTCATTTACATTTGTAATCGAAAGATTTAATGCTTCCACAAATGCGTGGGAAAACGCAGGTACGGATACCGTAACTTACAATGACACTGAAAAAACCTTTGAATTCAATCTTGAAAATGAAAATTACGATAAAGCAGGCGTATATTCTTATCAGATAAAAGAAGTTAAACCCGACGACACCATTGACGGTATGTACTATGACGTTACAGTTCATACATTCTCCGTAACGGTTGAAGATAAGGATATGGACGGCAAGCTTGAAATTACAAAAGTTCATTCCGATCATTCAGGCAGAGAATTTGCACAGGTTAACAATACTTGGGTCGTTGACGTTTCCTTTACAAATATCGTTTACGAAAAAACTCCCGCAGTTGTTGAAATTCCCATTCAAAAGGAACTCATCAATAGTTCCGGAAGTGATAAAGTAAATTATTCAGGCTACGAATTTGAGCTTTATAAAGACGAAGCTTGCACGACACCTGTTTCTGCTGGAGGATTACTTGCATCTATAAATAAAGACGTTACCGATGCAATCGGCGAAGGGTTTATTGACCTTGTCTTCAATCACGTTGAAAATACAACTTATCCTCAGACCTTTACCTATTATATAAAAGAAAAATCCGGCTCTATTCCCAATATGGATTACAGCGATGATATTGTTAAAGTAGACATTACTATTAGCGATAACGGTGATGGTTCATCTATCATTCTTGAAGCGGCTGTTAATTATACTGAAGTTGTAAATGACGATAATGTTCTTTTGAATGCAGATAATGAGCTCGTATTTACAAACGAATATAAACCCGTAAGTGAAAGTCTTGAAATAGATTTCGTAAACAAAAATCTTACAGGTAAAGCTCTTGAAGCAGGCGAATTCCATTTCGTAGCTACAGAATACGACTCCAATCTCAGTGCTACGGGCAGAGTTCTTTACGGCACGAATAATGCAGCAGGAAAAGTTACTTTCTATACTGATGCTACATACACAACAGAAGCTTCCTTTAGCTATGATACTGTTGGCACTTTTGCTTATGCAATAACAGAAGTTGACGAAGGAAAAACAGGCTACTCTTACGACAAAACTACTTACCGTGTAATTGTAACAGTAACGGACGTTAATGGTCAGCTTACTGCTTCTTACAGCATCGCAAATGCCGCAGGTAACGAAGTTACTTTCTACAATACTTACGCTCCCGTTGCAACAACGTACACAATCAGCGGTACTAAGACTCTTACAGGCAGAGTTCTTCTTAACGACGAATTCACTTTCGTTCTTACAGATGAATACGGAAATGAATACAAAGCAGAAAACGGAAGCGCAAATGGCGGATATAAAGCAGCGTTCACTTTCCCTGAATTAACTTACACTGAGCCCGGTACTTACAAATATACCGTTACTGAAAATAAAACCAGCGGCGCAAGCTTTGGAATCACTTATTCTACGGCTGAATATGACGTTATAGTAACTGTTGAAGATATTGGCGGTCAGTTGGTTGCTACTGCAGACCTTGATGCTGATGACATTTCATTTGTCAACACTTACACAGCAGCACCCACCAACATTCAGATTCCCGGCGATAAAGAATTGACGGGCAAGGTTATTTCAGATTATAACGGTGATTTCACTTTCAATCTTTATGAATCTGATTCCACTTATGCAATTAAAAACATTAAAGAATCAACAACTAACGATGCAAACGGTGACTTTACCTTTGGTCAGATTGACTATTCTACAGCAGGATCCTACTATTACATTGTAGATGAAGTTGAAGGTTCTATCCCAGGCATTAAGTACGACGAATCAGTTTACCACGTTCGTGTTGACGTTGTGGATAACTATTTGGGGCAGTTGGTTGCAACGATTCACGTTTACGATTCTAACGGAATTCCTCAGGACGGCGTAGTTTTCCATAATATCTACGGTATCAGCGACGATGCAAGTGCTTCCGTTTCAATCGAAGGCAATAAGACTTACACCTATAATGGTACTCCTAAGGCTTTCGAATACGGCGCATTTGAATTTGACCTTTATCAGACAGATGAAACCTTTGACGTTTCCGGCTCAACACCTAAAACGACAAGCACATCCTCTGCTCTTAACGGAGAGTTCTCCTTCGCTTTTGAATATGGAAAAGCTGACGTAACGAATACTTCCGGCACTAAATATTACTACGTTATCAAAGAAAAGAACGGTGGCACTACTAACGCAGGTATTATTTACGACGGAACTGAATACCACATTGTCGTAACACTTTCCGATGACGGAGAGGGCGGTATTGCTACTGACGTTAAATACTACAAAGCAACATCTTCCGGAGATGTTTCAACTTCTTCCATTGATTTTGCTAACACTTATGCCGTTGACGGTGACGCTTCCGTAGAAATCAGCGGTAATAAGACTTACGATAAATCCTTTGAAGACGGTGACTTCAAAGTTGAAATTTCCGGTGTCAACGCCCCTGTAAACATTTCTGCAAACGGCATTTGGAACTATATGTTCAACTACACTGAAGAGAATCTCGGCACACATACTTATACAATTAAAGAACAGAATGCCAATACAACTGTAAACGGTATCACATACGACTCAAAAGAATATACTCTTACAGTGGTTGTAGAAGACGACTTGAACGGTGGAATTAAAGCTACTGCCACGGTTAACGATTCTAACGTAGTCGTTAGCGGAACAGAAACTGCAATAACTGTCAGCGGTTTGGACTTCACAAACACTTATGCTGTTGCTGAAAATGCGGCTGATTCCGTAACTGTCGGTGGCGAAAAATCCTTTAACAAGACGTTCGAAGACGGCGACTTCAAGGTAGAAATTTACAAAGGCAACGATAAATTCGATACTGTAGATATTCTTGCAAACGGCACTTGGAGCTACACCTTCAACTACGGCAAAAACAACATTGGTCAGCACGTTTATACCATTAAAGAGGTTAACGCAGGCGAAACCATAGACGGTATCACTTACGATAAAGCGCAGTATGAAGTTACAGTTCTCGTTTCTGATAATGGATTGGGCGGCATTTCTGCTGAAATTATTTCAGTTGTAGCTACCGAAACAACTGAAGTTGCTACTATTGATTCCGCTAAAACTTCTGCAAGCGGCCTTGACTTCACAAATGTTTATGCGGTAACAGGTTCCGCTTCTGTAGATTTCTCTGGTATGAAGACTCTTAACAGCGTTGCTTCAAGCAAGGAATTTACTTTTGAACTCTACGAAACTGACAGTACATATACCGTTGCTGACGGAGCAACAGCTCTTCAGGTTAAAACCAACGGTACTAACGGTGCAATCGTATTTGAAACACTTCAGTATTCTGCCGATAAGGTAGGCTCAATCTACTACTATGTTGTTAAAGAAGTTGACGAAGGAGCAGGCGGCTACGACTATGATGATAATGAATACAAAATCAAAGTAGAAATTCTTGATAACGGCGTTGGCGGCATTAAAACCAGAGTAACTGTTAATAACGGAACTCCTGCTGAAACAAACGAAATTACAAGTCTCAACTTTGCAAATACATACACCATTTTAGGCGACGTAACCGTTGTTCTCCCGGGTACAAAAACTCTTAACAACGTTCTTACTGATAAACCCTTCACTTTTGAGCTTTACAAAGCAAATTCCGCTTTTGAAATCAGCGGAACGGCTATTGATTCAGTAAAGAACGGAGCAGACGGTAAGTTTGAATTTGAACTTACTTACACAGGTGCAGATTCTATCAACACTTACCACTATGTAGCTAAAGAAAAGAACGAGGGTGTAGGCGGATACAATTACGATTCTGACGAATACTATATTACCGTTATTATTGAAGATAACGGCGACGGAACTCTCAAGAAGACCGTTACCATTTCCGACGGAACTAACGAGGTCGTAAGCCTTGATTTCCAGAATACTTATGAAATCACAGGTTCTGACAGTGTAATCTTCTCAGGTACCAAAACCTTTAATAAAGGCTTTAAAGGAAACGACTTTACGTTTGAGCTTTACAGCACAGACGTGAACTTCAATGATTTAACTTTCGTTCGCGACGATATTACAAATGATGTAAACGGCGATTACAGCTTCTCCATTGAATACGGTCCTTCCGATGAGGGCAAAACCTATTACTACGTATTTAGAGAAGAAAAAGCAGGTTCAACAGAAGATGGTATAAAATACAGCTCCGTTGAATACTGGATAACCGTTAAAGTCGAAGATAACGGAGAAGGCGGCGTTGAGGCAACTGCAACCGTTACTTCCGATAACGGTCAGACAGTTGAGTCAGAAACAGCTCTTGACTTCACGAATACATACGAAGTAAGCGGCGATGCTTCGGCAAGTGTAATTCTCAGCGGTGAAAAGTCCTTCAATCAGGATTTTGGCGCAAATAAATTTACTTTCCAGCTTTATAGCGTTGATGATGATTCTTACACGATTAAAGATGGTTCTACTCCCGCAACGGTGAAGAACGATGCTGATAAGAAATATTCATTCGCTCTTAATTACACCAAAGACGATTTAAATAAAACTTACTACTATGTAGTTAAGGAAGAAAATGCAGGTCAGACAATAGACGGTATCACTTACGATAGTAAGGAATACAAAATTCAGGTTGAAGTTAAAGATGACGGCAAGGGTGGTATCACAGCAACCGCTTCCGAAGTTTCAGGTGCAGAGATTGAAAAACTCAACTTCACAAATACCTATGCTGTTTCTGAAAATGCGGCTGATTCCGTAACTGTTGGGGGCGAAAAGTCCTTTAATAAGACTTTCGAAGACGGCGACTTCAAGGTAGAAATTTACAAAGGCAACGATAAACTCAGTACCGTAGATATTCTTGCAAACGGCACTTGGAGCTACACCTTCAACTACGGCAAAGATGACATCGGAACTTATGAATACACCATTAAAGAAGTAAACGCTTCGCAGGCAATAGACGGTATCACATACGACTCAAAGATTTATACTCTTACAGTTGTTGTGGAAGATAACGGATTTGGTGGAATTGAAGCAACCGCTTCCGAAGTTTCAGGTGCAGAGCTTGAAAATCTCGACTTCACAAATACCTATACTGTTAAGGGCAACGTAAACGTAACACTTTCAGGTACGAAGACTCTTATCGGCAAAGTTTTGGAAGCAGGTAAATTCAGCTTCAAACTTTATGAAACTGATTCCACATTTGCAAATGCAGTAGAAAACGGATACAGCAAGGTTGAAACTTACACAGTTAACGACCAGTTCCTTGGCGAGTTTAAATTTGAGCTTGCTTACGATGAAACTCACGTTGGCAATACATATTATTACGTAATCGAAGAAGAAGCAGGAACTTTAGGCGGCGTTTCGTATGATGAAACTAAATACCACGTTACCGTTAAGGTTGAAGATAACGGAGACGGTAAAGTAAAGGCTTCCGTAAAGATTGGCGATGGCGAATTTACTTCAAAAGTAAATGAAAATATTGCGCTCAACGGTATCGACTTTAAAAACGAATATTCCGTAAGCGGAAATATCTCAATCACTCTCGCAGGTAATAAAATTTACAACATTCCTTTCTCTGATAATTCCTTTACATTTGAGCTTTACAAGACAGATTCCAATTATGCTACTGAAAACGTAACTCCTGTTACTGCTCAGAATATCAACGGTGCATACAGCTTCTCCCTTGATTATTCCAATATTACCCTTGATGACATTGGAAATATTGATTACTACGTAATTAAAGAAGCTGCAGTTCAAAACAATTTGATAGTTACTGATACTAATGAATACCGCGTATCCGTTGAAATTATTGATAATGAAGACGGCACAGCATCCGCTAAGCTTTTCGTTCAGAAATTCGGTTCTGACGGTGCGGCACTCAACAGTGGTTATACTGTAATTGACCCTGATAACGTAACAATTTCAGGTCTTGACTTCACCAATACTTTCAATGGCACATACGTCATTTACTTCGAAGGTCAGAAATTCTTTGATAAAGCGTTCAACCCCGGAGATTTCACGTTCGAACTTTACCCCGCAAACGATAAATACGAAATAACCGGTGGTGCGTTTATCACAACTGCAAACGAAGTTGGCGGTAAATACGGAATGACTCTTGTTTGCACAGCGGAAGACGTAGGCCAGACTTACTACTTCGTTCTTAAAGAAAAGTATGCAGGTCAAAAAATTAACGGCATCGTGTACGATAGCAACGAATACAAGATTAAAGTTGTCGTTCGTGGTGATACTGATTATATCGATGCATTCGTTTGGGTTGAAGATTCCAATGGAAAGACTGACTTCGGTGGCGCCGGTGGCCCCACAGGTCAGAGCGTTGAAGGCCTCAACTTTACTAATAAGTATCAGCCTACGGCAACCTCAACCGTTATCGGCGGTGTAAAAGAGCTTTGGGGCAGAATCCTCGGCAATAGCGAATTCAGATTTATGCTTTATACAGCAGACAGTAACTTCGCTATCAATAACGAAATCGCTCCCAAGACAGCTTATAACAGCGCAAACGGTTCATTCAGCTTTGGAAATATTTCCCTCACAGAACCTAAGACTTATTACTTCGTGGTTATGGAAGATACTTCCGTTCCTATGGCTCGCGTTACTTACGATAGAAGTGTTTATTACGTTTCCATTGATGTTTCCGACGACGGAACAGGTCAGCTTGTAGCGGGCGTTCCCGTAATTACAAAGGGAAGCAATCACGCTCCTGCAAACGGAATTAAGTTTGTAAATTACTACACACCTGCTCCTTCTCCCGTAGTTATGAACGTTCTCGCTCATAAGACGGTTAAGAACGTTGGCACCGAAGTAATCGGACCCGAAGGCTTTGAATTCGTGCTTTACAACGTAACTCAAGGCAGAACTTACAGAGCTACTTCCGGCAAAGACGGTTTGGCAGCTTTCAGCTTGATGTTCAGCGAGTCTGACATTGGTCATACGTATATTTATAAGATGTACGAAGTAAACGGCGGCAGAGAAAACGTTGAATACAGCAGAGTTGAACATACTATCACTGTTTACGTTTACCTTGGCGGCGGTAACAGAATCAACACTATCGTCACATTGGACGGCACTCAGGTTGATATGGCAGTTGCGGAATTCGAGAATATTTACAATTACACACCTTACGTTCCCGATGATCCTGAAGACCCAGAAGATCCTGATGATCCTATCATCCCCGACGTTCCCGTTGATCCTCCCGTTGACCCTGAAGATCCCGAAGATCCCGATGACCCTGTGAACCCCGGAACCACAGACAGCATTGGATTCGTAATGATTGCACTTGGATTTATCTTTGGATTCTTGAGTATTGCAGTTTTCAAAAAGAAAAAGGCTTAATATAGCTTAAATAACGTAAAATCCTGCGGATTGTTCCGCAGGATTTTTTGTATCAATAAAACCCGACTTGATTTTCAAGTCGGGTTTATTATTATATTCTAGCCGCGCCGCTGTCTCTTGCCGCTTTTGCAACTGCAGGGGCTACTGCTTTAACAACGCTGCTGTCCAACGCAGATGGAATAATAAATTCGGGGGAGAGTTTGTCCTCCGTAACCAATTCTGCAATGGCGTAAGCTGCTGCAAGCTTCATTTGGTCGTTAATGTCCGCTGCACGAACGTCAAGCGCTCCTCTGAAAATTCCGGGAAAGACCAAAACGTTGTTGATTTGATTGGGGTAGTCGCTTCTTCCCGTTCCCACAACCTTTGCACCTGCATTTTTCGCCTTTTCCGGCATAATTTCAGGGCTGGGGTTAGCCATTGCGAAAATTATTGGGTCTTTAGCCATTGAGCGAACCATTTCTTCACTTACCAAATTTGCCGCAGAAACGCCTATGAACGCATCCGCCCCTTTGAGTGCATCAGCCAAAAGTCCTATTTTATTTGTTTTATTGGTAATTCTTGCCATCGCTCTTCTGGAGTCCGGCTCAATTTCAGTATCAGAAATAATTCCGTTTTTGTCGCAGAGAATAAGGTCACCCACGTTAGCTGTCAAAAGAAGTTTCGCAATTGCCTGTCCTGCAGCTCCTGCGCCGTTGATTACGATTGTCATTTCATCTAATTTTCTGCCCGTAACCTTTGCCGCATTTATCATCGCCGCCAAAACCACCACCGCCGTGCCGTGCTGGTCATCGTGGAAAATGGGAATATCACAGCATTCTTTTAGCTTTTTCTCAATTTCAAAGCATCTGGGGGCTGAAATATCTTCCAAATTTATGCCGCCGAAGCTTCCCGAAATAAGACTAATGGTGCGAACGATTTCGTCAACATCCTTCGATTTAACGCAAAGAGGAATAGCGTCCACGTCTCCAAACGCCTTGAAAAGAGCGCATTTTCCTTCCATAACGGGCATTCCCGCTTCCGGACCGATGTCTCCTAAGCCCAAAACTGCCGTGCCGTCGGTAATTACGGCTACCAAATTCGAGCGTCTTGTCAACTCGTAGCTTTTATTTATATTCTTTTGAATTTCAAGGCAGGGGCGAGCTACACCCGGAGTGTACGCCAATGAAAGATCGTCTCTAGATTCCAAGGGAACTCTGCAAATTACTTCGATTTTACCTTTCCATTCAGAGTGCTATTGAAGTGAAACTTCAGAATAATCCATTTATTTCAGTCCTTTTTCAATTACTTGCAATTATAACCATTATACCACAACCGCGGCGCAAAGTAAATAGTTGGTTTTAACTTGTTAAATAAAAGAAGAATATTTTTCGGAAGCGGTACCAAAATATTTCCCAAAAGCTCATTTCTGAGTATTTTTCGCAAACGGTTTCCGCTATTGCCAGGGGCGCGGTGTGAAAAATCTTGCCGTTAACTATTATTGAAATAGAACCTTCAGTTTTTCCTGCAGTGGCAGGGGCAAAAATCATTTTCGGTAAATTTGCCTTTATTTCCGCAGTCAATGGCGTTCTGTCAACTGCAAGCCCGTAGCCTCCTTGAGTATTTATGAGACGAGCCGCCTTTTCCCCGTTCAATGTGGGAACTTCAGCGGAAAATTCACCTGCTCCCACAACTTCGTAAGTGCTGACCCTTGAAAAGCCGTAGTCAAGCATTTTTGTGTGGTCGTTCCAATCGTCCGGTGCGCTGAGAGTCACGGCAATAAGCGTTATCCCATCTTTCCTTGCCGCAGAAACAAGGCATCTTCCTGCCGCTTTCGTAAATCCCGTTTTCATTCCGCAGGCGTAAGGGTACGAATTTAAAAGCTTGTTTGAGTTTTCTAAAACTATGCTGAAGTAGTCGAGCTTTTTCGTTTTTGTGCCTACTATTTCTCTTACAGTTACGTTTTTAAATGCGGCTGCTGCAATTTTTGCGAGTTCTTCCGCCGTAGTGTAATGGTTTTCGTTGGGCAAGCCGTGAACGTTTTCAAAATGAGTGCTTTTGCAACCTAATTTTTGCGCCTTTTCGTTCATCAGCTCTACGAACTTTTCCACGCTTCCGCAAAGATTTTCCGCAATAACCTCTGCCGCATCATTTGCACTTTTCAGCATCATCATATACAGCAGGTCTTCCAAAGATAAGGTCTGACCTGCCAAAAGTCCCATTTGTGAGCCGTCAACGGATGCGGCTTTCTCCGAAACGGTCATTTGTGCTTCCAAATCACCGATTTCTGACGCAATAAGCGCAGTCATAATTTTTGTTGTGCTTGCCATTGGCAAGGCTTCTTGGGAATTTTTTGAGTAAAGAATTATTCCCGTGTTCAGCTCTATTACAATGCCGCTTTTTGCGGAAATTTCAGGCTCTGCTGCCGTTTTAAGCGGTAAAATTACAGACAGCAGTAAAACTGCCGCCACTATGCTTCGTTTTTTCATTTTCATCCCATCCGAAATAATATTGAGTTGCCCCAATACAATTTTATGCGGCAGGGTCTTCCTCTATTCTGAAGGCGCAAAAAAAGAGAACTTACTGAGAAGTTCTCTTTCCGTTTTTTCATTTGAAATATTTATCGAAGATTCCGTTTATGGTATCCTCTTCAGCAGATACGGCGTAGTAAACGTAATTTCCGCTTCTCTTAACTTCCGTGTCTTCCATTTTTTTGTATTCGGAAGGAAGGTAATTTTCAAAAGACTTTTTCACCGTATCAAGGTAAGTTACAAACGCCGCTTCAACTCTTTCAGCAGCCTCTGCGTCAACTGCTTCGCAAATAATTATTTGGTCTGCGGAAATAGCTTCTGCGCTGATTTCAACGATCATATTTTTAATATCTGCCACATCAACAGCCACGTAATCTGCAATGTCTGCTTCTGTCAGTTTTATGAAATCAGGGATTGTAACAGCACTTTCAATTTCGGCATAAACGGAGCTTATATCTACTTCTTTTGGAGTGGTTCCACCGCAAGCGGTAAAGCTGCAAAGGAGAGCAACTGCCGCCAAAACAAAACAAATAATCTTTTTCATTTTTTCATAACCTTTCTAAATTTTATGGCTCGCCCGCTGAGCCTTCCCAACCTTCAACTTCGGGAATTCCTTTGTCAATGTGGAGGGGTCCCTGATTTCCGTCGGCAATTGCCGCTTCCTCTTCGGGGGTTGGAATGCAGTGGGTAAGCATATAGTCAATCCAAGCATCGTAAGCCGTGGGTTCAAGGTGGCAGTAATTGTCACTTGAAAGCTCGTCCGCAAGGTATCCTTCTTCGTTTTTCAACACTTGGCTGACGTCAATAAAATAACAGCCGTATTCTTTTGCAAAAGCTGCAAGAACGTTGTTGTATCTGTCAATTCTTTCGTTATAAAGAGTTTTCCTTTCGCCTTCCAAAGTGAGAGGCGTTACGGAAAGAATCGCAATCTGTACGTCTTCAACTTCTTTTCTGATTCTGTTTATGAGAATTGAATAGTTTGTCAGATATTCCTTTTGAGTGTAAATCCCCACGTCGTTAAGCCCAAGGCAAATAAATACCTTTTTCACGCCCATACGAGCAATTATATCCTGCGGTTG
Organism: Clostridia bacterium; assembly: GCA_017440085.1. Lineage (GTDB taxonomy): Bacteria > Bacillota > Clostridia > Oscillospirales > UBA644 > HGM12619. The sequence goes on along the minus strand of JAFSHW010000038.1, from coordinate 12,107 downwards.
CATTCTTTCTCCATTATAAAGGGAGTGAATTGAATTTGGTGATTCAAGGGGTACTAATGTGTCAGCCACGCTGTAGCTTCCCACGGCAATAAACTTTGCATCACCTAAGAAATAACTGTCCGTCTGGCGTTTTTTCGTGGCGTAATTTTTCAGACCCAAGGTTACGCTGTCGCCTAAAAAGACTGAATTATCGAAGTATTCGTAGCCTGACCTTGCGGAGTGCTGAACTATCATAGCCTTAACGTCCTCAGGGCGTTCTGTTTGAGGATAGGGTAAATCGTATTTTTCTCTTGGTAAAAGATCCGCTTCGTCAATTACCCCATCTTCGTTTCTATCTGTGAGATTTGGGTCAGCTGGCTGAAGTGTATCAACTGATGGGTCACTATCCGAGCCGTTTTCAGGGTCGTAAAGATTTGGAATAGTTGCCTGAGACGGTGGAGTGTAATAAATTTCCGGTATTTGAATTTCTTCTTTGGTTCCGTATTCTGCTATGAGCGCGCAGCCTAAAACTGCCCCCAAAATTATCAAACCGCCCAATACAGAAACTGAATCACGTTTGTTTTTCGCTTGTTTTTTCATTTTATTTTAATTTGGTTCCTTATTATACGTAAGAAGCAAGAACCGTCATTTTTCCGCAAATTTCTGCAGTTTCTCCGCAAGGAACGAAAATTGAAGTGCCTGCTTTTGCTTCAAGGCCGGCGATTTCGCCATCGCCTGAAACAACTGTCAAGCAAACGAAGATGTCGTCGTTTTTAATAGTGTGCTTGCCATCAACTTTGATTTCATCAACTGTGAAGTACTTGCATTCGCTGAGTCTTCTTATATTTTCTGAAATTTGCTTAATGTCGGCAAATCCTCCCTCTTCAATCTTCGTAAGGTCAGCCACGATTGCAGCCTTTTCCGTGTGCAAGGGGCGAAGGTTTCCTTCTTTGTCTCTTCTGTCGTAGTCGTAAACTCTGTAAGTAAGATTGCTGTTCTGCTGAATTTCAGCAATCAAAATTCCCTTACCGATAGCGTGAATCATTCCCGAACGAATAAAGAACACATCGCCTTTTTTTACGGGAACGAAGTTTAGAATATCGTTAAGACCTCCGTTTTTTGCAAGGTCAAGAAATTCTTCTTTAGTAACGTCTTTTTTCAAGCCATAAACCAATGAAGCGCCCTCTTCCGCGTCCATAACGTACCACATTTCAGTTTTGCCGTAGCTGTTTTCATTGGCAAGGGCATAGCTGTCGTCGGGGTGAACTTGAACGGAAAGCTTGTCAGCTGCGTCAATAAGCTTGATAAGAATTGGGAAAAAGTCGAAGCTCTTTCCGTTTTCACCTAAAATATCGGGATTTTTGGAAATTACTTCTTTAAGAGATTTCCCCTTATGTTCGCCGTCTACGATAATTGAAAGTCCGTCATCGTGGCAGGAAAGTTCCCAGCTTTCAGCGGTTATGTCGTAAGGGCTGGTTTTATTGTATTCGGAGTTCAGGCGAGTGCCGCCCCAAATGTAATTTTTATAAGCAGGTTCAAGTCTTGTAACGTTCATTTTAAATTTCCCCCTCAAGTTCTGTCTTTAAATAAAATTTCCTCATCGCTTACGGGCTTTTCCTCCGCAGGGGTTGCCACGTATTTTACAAGCAACGGGTATATCATAAAATTGTTGAATAAATTGCAGATTGTAAATGCTAAAAACAGTAAAACGGGCAAAGATACAGGGAAAAACCAAACGCAAAGACCGAAAATCAATGCGTTAAAGAGAAGCATTGCCACGTTTCGCAAAGGCTTGTAGGTTGCGAGTATCCAGCTGTTTTTCAGAACCTTTTTAAAGGGCAGGTCAAATGAAACCATCATTGGGTAAAGGTAAAGATTTACCGACAGAAGCATATAAAAGATGTATATAACAACGATGAGAGCTAATACTCTCATTGTTGCGCCCATTTGTGCCGTGGTGTAGAAGTTGAACGCCAACCAAGCCAAAACTCCCACTACTGCCGTCAGAACCGTTGCAAAAACTCCTTTTTTGAAATGCTCCTTGCATTTATCTACGAAGTCACTGAACATATCAGCGTGTTTTTCCTGGGAGTAGTTTCGTAAAACGTAAGTCATTCCCGCAGTTGCAGGGCCGATAGTTACTATGGGCAGGCAGGCGAAAATATAAAGTGCGTTAAGCACTACTATCTGCCAAAATCTGTGCCCGATAACGTAGAAAAATCTGACGAATCCGGGGCGTCTGTCTTCAGTTTTTGAAACTCCTGCGCCTTCTTTATCGTAATTCATTTTGAATAAGCTCAATTATTTTTACCATCCTTAAAATGTCCTCAAGATGATTATACCAAACCTGTCGAAACTTGTCAAGGCTTGCTACAAAGAGTTTAAAATGAATCCCATAAATTAAGGATTTTTGGCACAAAAATGGCATCATATACCAGAGGTAAGGCACTCAACGCCACGCATTTTAGACCTTTCAGCAGGTAATGGGAAACCTTCACTCTCAGCTCATAATATTCCAAGCCGGAAAAAGCGGTTATTGAAAATTTTACCGCCTCCGAGGTTAGCTTGCAAATCAACCATAAGGTTGCCGCAAAAGACGGAAGCTTCAGAATGACGTGAATCAGCTCCGATGCCCCAAAGCAAATTACCGTGGAGGCAAAAAGGTAACCAAAAGTGTAGGCGTAATAAAATCCAATGGGATACACAAATAAATAGCCCAAAATGAAAAATCCGATAACAAAAACTGCTATTGTAAATATCGGTCCGCTGAAAAATACTTTTGCCCACAGCTCTGGGTTTTCGCAATTATAGAAGCAGGGGAGCCAAGCCCCGTAAACGTCTGAGTACTCTTCGCCGTAAAAAACTCCTGAAAAAACGCCCGTCACCAAGCCAAGAACTAACGCCGCTATTGAAATTTTTGAATAAAAATCGTTCCGCATATAAATGATTTCTCCTTCAATCAAAAATATGCGGAAAATGTGGATTATATTAGTGTGGGAAAACTTTCTTTTCACTAAAAAAGAAAGTTTTCCCACAAACATCATTACTATAAATAAATTTATTCTATTTCTGCCTTAAAGAAATTGCGTATACTACCGTTTCAAGGGGTACTTCCGAAATCCTGCTGCGTAAAACTGCGGAAGAGCCATCTTTGAATTTGAAAACCAAAATATTACCCTTCTTTTTCAATTCAGTGCTTTCCAGATTAGAAAGAGCCGTTTTTCCGTATTTGCAAATAAAAATCTCATCTTCGCTTACTGAAAAAGTGGGCTTAGCGAAGATATTTCTGAAGCTATCCAACGCTCCTCCAAAAGAAAAAACTGTTCCTGCCGTTGCAAGGATGAAACGCGCGCAGTTAAGTACTTTTTCCGAAATCGTCGTAGGTTCTTCTCCTGCCGCAAAGCAAAGCAAGGCAACCGACAATCCGCAAATAATTGCGAAAACTACGGTGTAAATGAGATTTTTCAACTTTGGCGGTCTTACCGTAAGGAGTTTCTTGTTCTCAGCTGTGGATTCCATTGTTGAATTTCCTTTCGTTTTATGGGTATTTTACGCTCTGGGAATAAGTCCCACTTTCTTGTAAACCTTTCTCAAGGTCTTCATAGCCATATATCCTGCCTGCTCTGCGCCGCGCTTGTAAATCGCTTCAAGCTGAGCCTTATCGGAGATAAGGTCGTTGTATTTCTGCTGAACGGGAGCAAGGCATTCCGCAACGCTTTCGCCTACCGTGAGCTTGAAATCGCCGTAGCCTCTGCCGTCAAATTCCTTTTCGATTTCTTCAAAGGATTTGCCCGTAACTGCGGAGTAAATGGACATAAGGTTGTTTATACCGTCCTTGCCTTCTGCGTGGCGAACGCAGGTTTCGCTGTCGGTAACGGCTCTCTTGAATTTTCTGATAATAGCGTCTTTATTGTCGAGGAGGTTAACCGTTCCGTTTTCGTCCTCTTCGCTCTTGGACATTTTATGCGTGGGATTTGTGAGTGACATGATTCTTGCCCCAACTTTAGGTGTGTAGCCTTCGGGGAGCTTGAAAACGTCACCGTAAACGCCGTTGTATCTTGTTGCAATATCTCTTGCAAGCTCAAGGTGCTGCCTCTGGTCTTCACCAACGGGAACAAGGTCAGACTGGTAAAGAAGAATATCTGCCGCCATAAGTACGGGATATGTGAAAAGACCTGCGTTGATGTTTTCCGCATTTTTAGCGGATTTATCCTTGAACTGTGTCATTCTGTTCAGCTCGCCGAACATCGTGTAGCAGTTGAGGATCCAAGAAAGCTCAGCGTGCTGAGGAACGTGGCTCTGGAAGAAAAGAAGATTCTTTTCGGGGTCGATGCCGCAAGCGATATAAAGTGCGAAAAGCTCCATTGAATTTTTGCGCAGAACTGCAGGGTCGATTCTGATTGTAAGTGCGTGGAGGTCAGCAAGCATATAAAGGCAGTTGTAGTCCTCCTGAAGAGCTACCCAGTTTTTAACTGCGCCCAAATATCCGCCCAAGTTAAGGCTTCCCGTGGGCTTAATACCGCTGAGTATTGTTTTTTTAGCTATTGTTTCGCTCATTTTATTTCTAATCCTTTACATTTTTTCTCTGATGCATCTGCCCAAAATTTCCGTACCCTTTTCAATCTGCTCGATTGTAGGCATAGAATAGTTAAGGCGAATGCAGGAAGTCTGTGTTTTTTCATCGGTGAGGAACGCTGAACCGGGAACCACCGCAAGCTTTTCTTTTACAAGTTCTTTTGAGAATACGTTTGCGTCAATGGATTCGGGCAATTTGCACCAAATGAAAAGTCCGCCTTGGGGGTGAGTGAAGGTGCAACCCTCGGGGAGATGCTTTTCAAGGCAGGAAAGCATAGCTTCACATTTTTCCTTGTAAAGAACTCTGATTTTTGCAATATGCTCGTCAAGGTCATATTCTTCCAAAAATCTGTTAACGAGCATCTGGAAGAAGATGTTGGAGTGAACGTCCGTAACCTGCTTGCCGACGGTCATTTTTGCCGCAATTTCAGCAGGTGCGCTTACGAAGCCCATTCTCATACCGGGGGAGAGAATCTTGGAGAAAGAGCCGCAGTAAACAACGATTCCGTCCGTGTCAAAGGACTTGATTGAGGGAATGTCTTCACCTGCAAATCTCAATTCACCGTAGGGGTTATCTTCAAGAATTACTACGCCGTATTTCTTCGCAAGCTCGTAAACCTTCTTGCGCTTTTCAAGTGACATCGTAACGCCCATGGGGTTCTGGAAAGTGGGAATGGTGTAAATAAGCTTCGCTCTGGGCTCGGATTTAAGAACCTCTTCCAAAGCGTCCGTGTTCATGCCGTCATCGTCCATGGGAACGCCGCGGAGACGCGTTTTGTACGTTCTGAAGGCGTTGAGCGCACCGATAAAGCTGGGCTCTTCGCAGATTACAACGTCGTCTTCGTTGCAAAGGACTTTGCAGGTCAGGTCAATGCCCTGCTGTCCGCCGGTGAGTACGAGAAGCGAATCGTTTTCCGTGCCGATATTGAATTTCGTTTTAAGTCTTGCTGCAATTTTTTCTCTGAGGGCAGGGTAGCCTTCTGTAACGCTGTATTGAAGTGCCGCGGAGGGCTGTTTTTCGAAAAGCTCAGCGGCAATAACCGCCATTTTGTCCGCAGGGAAGGTTGAGGGGTCGGGGTTTCCGCCCGCAAAGGAAATTATAGAGGGGTCACCCAATACTTTGAATATTTCACGGATTGCAGAGGGCTGTACTCCGGAGATTCTATCGGAAAATACCATTTTCAGTTTAGCTCCTTTTTAATTGTATATAAAAGTTCAGTCTAATTGTACCACAAACTGCCGCCGTTGTCAATAGCTAAAGGTCATTTAATGGGTAAATTTGCAGATTTTGCCATTTTAAGAAAATAGCCCTTTAAGAGAAATTTTTCTCCAAAAGGGATTTCGTATATTTACAAATTTGGTGATTTATGGTCTAATTATCTTGTGAGATTATTTGCGGAGCTTTCGTTTCAGATACTTTTCTTTGGTAGCCATACCGCCTCGGAGATGTCGTTCCGCTTTGTTAACGTCCAGAACCTTGCGTACCTTTTCGTAAAGTGCAGGGTTTACTTCTTCCAACCTTTCGGTCATATCTTTATGTACAGATGATTTTGAGACCCCAAAAATCGCCGCTGCTTCTCTTACTGTGGCGTTGGTCTCGGCAATATACGCCCCGATTGTCAGCACCCGTTGTTTAATAGCGTCCATATCCCGCCCTCCGAAAATGATATTATCGTGTGTACTCAATAATATGATTCCCTGCGGAGGATTATTCTAAGATTTTTTATGTAAAATATTGGGGAGAACTTTTCACGTGAAAAGTTCTCCCCGTAAAACATTATTCCAAAACATAACTTCCGTTATCGTTTTCGTAGATAAGGTCGATTTTTTCTTCAGTGCCGTTGTGTGCGTTAATGTAGACAACCACTCCGTTGCCGCTGTCATTTTCGCAGGTGAATTCATAGCAAAGTCGCTCCGGCTCGTCATAGCTTTTAGTTCCGATAACAACCAGCCTGCTATCGTCAACCGATAAAGAATCGCTGAGCTTGTCCGCAGCTTCTTCGTATGAAAGAGTAGGTTTTATATTCCTGCCTACAACGTGGTTTTTCAAATATTCAGAAGCGTCAAAGGCGCAAACCGTTCCCGTGTCAAGGGCAACACCCACCAAAATCTTGTCCGTCAAGCAAAGAGCTTCTCCCTCTTCGTATGCAAATTCAACCAAAAGCACGTTCCCTGCGGAATTGGTTTTTACAGGCTCCATATTGCTGAATTTCACTTTGTTCAGATATTTTTCCGCAATTTCAAGAGCCTCTTCGTCAGAAACCGTTACGTCAGCCACCACACCGCTTTTGCTGAATGAGTAGGGGTAGCCTTCTGCCGCAGTAACGCAAATATCCATATTTTTTCCGCTGAAACAGTATAGCATAAGCTCTTTGGAAAGCACGTCTTCGCCGCAAGTCAAATCCTTAGGCTCGCAATCAAGAATATAAGCGGCTCTTCTTCGCGCCTCTTCCTGGCTGATTGTTTCTTTGTCTGCCAAAAATTCGTAAGATGTTTCCACAAGATGTGAGGAAAAATTTCCCTCGTAGTTTAGTGTTGGCATTTGCATTTCAGATTCCATTTTCATAAGTGGGTTTTTGTATTCGTAAAGAATTGCAGTTCCGTTCTCGTCAGTTTCGTCCGCTTCTGGTGGTTGGTCAACGTAGGAAAGGAACGAGGTCAAAGTGTCAAAATCTGCATTTTCACTTTGGATTTGGTATTCAAATTCAGTCATAGCTGTGGCGAGAGTTTTTGCCTGCTCTGAAAGTGCGCGTAAGTTTTCCTCTTCTTCCTCAGTCAGTTGGTCCCCACCGATAGCCTTTTTTGCCAAATAAAGAGCGTATTCTCCCGATTGGTGGAAAAATCTCATAATGTTTTCCAGATTTAGCTCGTAAACGGGTAATGCCTCAAGGCACATTTCTGCCATACCCGCCTCACGCCAAACCTCTGCGGAAAGTGAAACCGTCTGCTGAGGGGAATCTGCTGCCAAAGTTTTTTGTAATGCGTAGTCAATATTTGCAAGCCCTTCTGCAAGATTTGCAATGCTTTCCTGATACGTGTATTTTGCCGAGTTCTGCATTGTGCCAAGTCCGCTGTTTGCTTTCAGAATAAAGCCGCCCAAAACAAGAGCTCCTGCCACTGCAAAGCAAATAGCAACGGTCAGAACGCTTTTTTTAATATACATAATTTTAATCAATCCTTTTTCTTGAAACTTTAAGCATATTTTTGCCCTTTTTTCCTTTTTTATACTTCGCAATATTGGGGATTTTTGAGGGTTTATTTTTGCGCCGAAATATGATACAATGAATATGCAGTTTTGCAAATAGCTTAAAGAAAGGATATCGAAAATGAAAAAGTTTAAGAATTTAGTATTTTCAACTGTTTTGGGCGCCGCCATTTTGGGGACGGGAATTTCGTCCCTTGCGGCAACCGGAGTTGGATTGGTAAAAACCGACGGGGGAAATCTTAACGTTCGCTCACTGCCCTCCACAGGTTCAAAGGTCGTATCTTCTCTTCCCCATAATTCATATATTACCCTTGAAAAAAAGGTGGGCAATTGGTGGAAAATCGAGTATGCCGACGGCACTTACGGGTACAGCTACGCTTCTTACATAACAGAGGTTGACGCGAACCCTTATAAGGTAAATACAGGCGGAGGTTGGCTCAACGTTCGCACCGGTGCCGGAACTTGGTATAAGGTTAAAGATACCCTAAATAACGGCGAAAGCATAAACGTGCTTTGGTTCAGCGGTGATTGGGCTAAAATTCTTTTTGACGGCAATCAAACGGGCTACGTTATGAAAAAATTCATTTCTTCTCAAAATTCATCAGAACCTTCAGGATATGCTTCAATTTCACTCAGCGTGCCCTATTTCAACCAAAAGGACAGCCGTTGGGCAAACGTAACTTTGGGTAATTCCAAGAGAACTATCGGAAGCGCAGGATGCGTTACCACTTGCATTGCAATGGCTGAAAGCTACCTCTACGGCTACACAGTTACCCCTGCCTCATTGGCGAAAAAACTCAGTTACAGCTCTTCAGGTGACCTTTATTGGCCCAACAGCTACAAGGCTTACAATAAATCCGATTACCTTTATAAAATTTATAACGAGCTGAAAAACGGCAGACCGGTTCTCGTAGGTGCTAAAACATCATCGGGCGGTCAGCATTGGGTATTGGTAACGGGCTTTACCGGTGGAGAAATTAAGGCGTCATCTTTCACAATCAACGACCCCGGCAAATCCTCACGAACCACTCTTTCCCAATTCTTCGCCGATTTCCCCGTATTTTATAAAATAGTCACTGTGAGATAAAATTTAGGTCCTAAACTTTTGTTTAGGACCTTTTTGCGTTACGCTTTATTCTTTTTAATTAAAAATACTATCAAAGCTATTACGCCTATTGCCGCAACGCCAACGCCGCCGCCTATCAAATAGGGGAGAATGAAAATTTCTGTGGATACAGGCACTTCGCTGAGAACGGGAATAGCTTCAACTTTAAGCTCTTCGCAATTTACGCATTTAAGGAGCTTTTCGCCCTCTTCTTCTGTGGTAGGTTCTTTAACGATGGCGGACTCTTCAAAAATGTGTTCCAAAAGATCAATTTCCTTTGTCAGTTTCTTATCGCAGTTGTCGCAAGTAGATGATTCAACTCCTTTTTCCGTGCAGGTGGGTTCTTTTTCCGTTACCCAAGAGGTGAAGGAATGGTCTTTTGCCTCGATTTCTCTTGAATTTTTCTGCTGGCAAGCAACGCAAATATTGGATTCAAGACCTTTTTCCGTGCAAGTGGGTTCGATTTCAACTGACCATTCGCCGAAATTATGAGCTTCGGGATTAATTTCGATTTCTTCAGTTTCTTTTATTCCGCAAGAACCGCAGATTTTTACCTGAGAGCCTTTTGCAACGCACGACGGCGCTGTTTCAATAGTCCAATCGCCGAATTGGTGTGCAATTAAAGCAATATCTTTCGTTTCTTTTTTATCGCAAGCCGTGCAGCTTCTTACCTGCAATCCTTTTTCCGTGCAGGTAGCGGCTTTTTCAACTGTCCATTCGCTGTAAACGTGTGGAATTTTTGCGATTTCTTTTGTTTCTTTATCTCCGCAATCGCTGCAAACTCTTTCCTGAGCGCCTTTTTCGGTGCAGGTAGATTTTTTGGTTATCGTCCATTTTCCAAATGAATGGCCTTTTGCCTCAATAGCTCTTGATTCTTCGTGGTTGCAAACGGAGCAAATTTTAACTTCCGAACCTTTTTCTTCGCAAGTAGCGGTTTTTACTGTTTTCCACGCGCTGAAAGTATGAGCTATTTTTTCAATGGCTTCATTTTCAACGAATCCACATTTAATGCACGTTCTGGTTTTAAGACCTTCTGCGGAGCAAGATGCATTTGATTTCGTAACCCAAAGGCCAAAGGAATGGTCTAATTTTTGAGTAGTTTCATACTTAACATCTCCGCATCTTGAGCAAACCTTTTTGACCTGACCTATCTGTGAGCAGGAAACTTCTCTTATAACTGTGGTTTTCCAAAGGTGAGATGCCGTTCCTTCGCAGGCTTCATATGTCCACGTCGCTTTAAAAAGTGCGGTATTTCTTGCTTTTTCGTTTACGTCAATCTTTTCCCTATCTTTTTCCGTGCCTTTGTAATATACGTTTCTTAAAGAGGGACAATTATCAAAAGCAAAAATGTCAATACTCTTTATTGATTCGGGAAGTGTTATTGATTTAAGTCTGGTGCAATCTCTGAACGCTTCCTTACCGATGCTTACTACGCCCTCGGGAATCTGCACGTTCTGCACGTTGGTTTTCTCTGCAAAAACTTCGTCTGCAATAAGCCTTGTGCCCTTACGCACTACAAAAGAAGTATCCGTCGTATTCGTGCAGCCAACCAAGCAGTTGTCAATGTAAACTAAACCGTTTGAATTGTATCTGTCATTTCGGAGAATTGAAGAATATTCAAAGGCTCCAAGGCCGATTTTGGTTACTGACGTGGGGATACTGACGTATTCCAGCCGTGAAAATTCAAACGCGTAAGCACCGATAGTTTCAACACCATAAGGTATTTTATAATTAACAACTTGTTTTCCGTTAGGGAATTTTACCAATTCCTTTTTGTCTTTTGTGAAAACTACGCCGTCCACTGAAGTGTAGCGCTTATTTTGTGGGTCAACGGTAATTTTTTGAAGTGAGGGGCAGTAATAAAATGCTGTTTCTCCAAGATCTGATACGTTTTTAGGTATATAAATTGATGTCAAACTTCTGCAGGCATCAAATGCGTGAGTATCAATCAGCCACACTTTTTCGGGAATGGTAATTGATGTAAGGGAATGGCAGTTGTGAAATGCGTAAGATGCAATTCTTGTAATGGTTGACGGAAGTGTTATTGACTGTAAATTCCTGAAATTGTAAAAAGCGCTCATTCCGACGGTCGTAACGCCTTCGTTTACAATAATTTTTATAGTGGAGTCTTTATATCTATCCCAGGGCCACCAATCTCTCGTGCCCATATCTCCCTTGCCGCTGACAGTAAGAACTCCGTCGCTGTAATTCCAGGTGATACTGCCGAAGCTTCCGTTTGCGGCAGCTGTTTGCACAACGCAAGATAAAAATATTGACGTCATCAGTAACGTAGTAACAAAAATTTTGAAGTATTTTTTCATAGTGGTCGCTCCTTTTTATTTTAGTAAAGTTAGTAAATTTTACCTTATACTCGCATTATATCATATTAAAGAAGGAAAATCAATATGGTTTGAAATAATTTGAAAAATTGTATATCACTGTGAAAAAATATGGACGAAATGATTTTCTTTATTTGCATAAATCAATTACCTGCACAATGCTGCTGTTAACGGAATTTGAGGGTGATGTCACCTCTGTGAAGTATTTTCAAAAGCTTTAGTAGCCTCTTTTTTGTAATCAGAAGGAGTCATACCCATTTGAACGTGGAATTCACGGTCAAAGGCACGCAGAGAAGAAAAACCGCAGGCTTCACTAATCGTTTCGATGCTATTTGTGCTAGAGCTTAATAAATACTTGCTTTCTTTTATGCGAATAAAATTTACATACTGTCTAAAAGAAATTCCCGCCTTGCTCTTGAAAAATTTTGAAATATAGGCGTAATCATATCCTACCGAAGCTGCGGCATCTCGTAAAAGACATCGGTTTCGGAAATTCTTGTCTGCATAAATTAGGAGCGAAACAAAGAGGTTGTCTCCAAGATTGTTTGACTTTTCGATATATTCGCGACCCTTTTCGAACTCACCGCAAATAAAATAAGCTATGGATTTTTTATGATAAATATTGTCTATCGCAATATTGTCGGATAAATTACAGATAAATTTATTGTTTATTGGGATTCTTCTTTTATTGTGCAGTGAATAAAAATAAATCCGAACCTCACCATCGTGTGATAAGGTTCGGATTTTTGCTGTCGCCACCCGATCTTGGAGGCGGCAACTTGCCGCTGGTGCACTTGAGCAATCCAAATCCGAACCAAAAGTCTCCTCCGAGACCTCGTTTTTCACATCATGAAAAGTGATGGTTTGGGTACCCTCTTTGTAGTTGAAGGTAATGAGCATTTTG
>JAFSHW010000037.1 GCA_017440085.1 Clostridia bacterium | reverse complement strand
CGATTTCATAACCTTCCGCGTTGAACATCTGTCTGAAAGCAAGACGACCGATACGACCGAAGCCGTTGATCGCAACTCTTACATTTGCCATTTTATATTTCCTCCTAAAGAATAATAATAAGTAAAATAAACGGTTTTTACCAATGTATATTGTATACTAAAAATGTGGCATAAGCAAGGCTATTTTCAAACTAAAGCGGCAATTTGATATGAAAATTATACACATATTGAAATCTGAGAATATTTCACTTGCTTAAAGGCGAAATTCCGTTGAAAAAAGGAACAAAAATACTCTATTTTGTGTTTGAAGTAAGTTTGTTAATTATGAGCTGGCATCAAAACGAAGTTTTGTATATCATCAATTCTTCGGATTGGATAGAAAAAAGACCGTTGGAAACCGGCCTTTTTTCTGGCACCCCCTGCGAGAATCGAACTCACGACTAACCCTTAGGAGGGGTTTGTTATATCCACTTAACTAAGGGGGCATATTAAATTATACGCAGATGTTAACAAAAACATTGCACATATTCACCGTTTCGTAAAAAATATGTGGTATGCTTATTGTGACTTGAACAGTATACCATATTTTACGTGAATTTTCAATAGAAAAAGAAGAAACTTACCATTTTTTTAATAAAACGGCACCGAAAGAAAGGACTAAATTCAATGAACAATTCTCAAAAACGAAAAATCGCAATGGTTCTCAGCAGTTTCAATTCAAAATTCGACGAGGGTTTTGACTTTTTTGATTCAATTCAGACAGTTCTTGTTTCCGGCAAAAAGGAATACAAGGCTTCAATCATTGCGAAATCTCAAACTGAGCTTGAATATATTTTCCTCGTTAAAAAGAAATTTGAAAATTTGGCTGACGCTTTGGAAGATCTCATTGAAGATATAATCAAATACGACTCCGCCGTGGTTTCTTATATCGAAAGAGGTTCCGCAACTGACGTTATCATTGACGACCGCAACGTAAAAATCTCCAAGCGAAAGCTTAACGACGAAGTTACCGACACGAGAATGCTCCGCAATAAGGAATACATCATCAACCCCTCAAACGCTGCGCCCCTGCTTAAAGCTTTGGGCTATATGACGGAAGACGGCAAAATCAGAAACGATATGATTCGCAAATACAACCAGACGGAGCGATTCATTGAACTGACCCAGGATATGTTTGAAGACATTGGCGGAAAGGGCGTAAACGTGGTTGACTGCGCTTGCGGCAAAAGCTACCTTTCTTTCGTTTTGAACTATTACCTTTGGGAGGTTCGCCACGTTAAGGCAAAGTTTACAGGACTTGATATTTCTGAAAAGGTAATTGAAGAAAGCAAGAAAACTGCGGAAAAATTGGGATACAAGAATATGGAATTCATTCAGGCTGACCTGCGCGAATATGAAAGCGATTTCAAACCCGATACCGTAATTTCACTCCACGCCTGCGACGTTGCAACTGATATGGCTTTGGGCTATGCAATCAGAAACGGTGCGAAAAGAATTATTTGCGTACCCTGCTGCCACAAGGAGCTTTTGGATAAATACAAAAAAGACGATTTGAACTGCATTATCAAGCACGGCATTTTCAGAGCAAGGCTTAACGATATTCTCACAGACGGTATCAGAGTTGCAAAACTTGAAGCCTGCGGCTACGAGGTTTCCTGCATTGAATACTGCTCCCCCCTTGATACTCCTAAAAATCTTATGATAAGAGCCGTTAAAAAATCTGACGGTAACCGCGAAGCGCAGAAGCAATACGACGAACTGCTTCGCACGCTCAAAGTACTGCCCTCAGTTGAGATTTATTCGATGCTGGGAAATTCCGAATATTAAAAAAATTCAAATTTATGGAACATTTTCCGTTTTTATTCGTCTAAGCTATAAAAGAATAAAAACAAAGGAGAAATTATTATGAAAAAGATTCCCGTATTTTTATTAGCAATGGCAACTGCCGCCTCAATCACTTCTTGTGCAATTTCCTGCCCTGCGGAAGACCCTAATTTAAGCGAAACTGTCGGAGGCGAATGCAACTTGGGAGGAATGCAGATTCCAAATCCGGTGAAATCATACTCTGAGCCGGAAGAGATTGCCACAATTTTAGGCTTTACGGTTCGCCCCTTTGCGGAAGCTGAAAACGTTCGTTATTCAACCATTTCAGACGATATTGCACAAGTTAATTTTTCTTGTGACGGAGTTGAATATACTCTGAGAGCCAACGACGAAAACACTGATTTTTCAGGAGTTTACACTCCCGTTAAATCTGAAGAATACCGTTTTGTTACCTACGTTTGGGATGAATGCATTCAGTTCACAACAAAAACGTTGACAGATGGAAACTTTTTGATTACCTGGAAAAATTCCCAAAAGGAAATTTACTACTCACTTTACGTTGAAGGTTCTCCAAAAAACCTTGAATCCATCGTAAACGAGATAGGTTCAAACAATAGTCCTTTTCTGAAAGATGAAAAGGAAATTATGAAAGAAATCCCCTTTGAATTTACGGAAATCCGCACAGATGCAATGAAATATGACGAAGCTCTTACTTACCCTGACACGGCAGTTATCACTACGAAAGATGGGTTGAACGCTTACTACGAAGCAAACAAAGAGAATTTCTACCTTGAAAGAGTCGAAAAGGTTTACTCAGACACAACAATCGGTTTCCTTGACGAAGCTGATAAATACGATGAGGAATTCTTTGAAGAAAACGCTTTGATTTTAGTGGTTCTTGAAAACGGAAGCGGTTCAATCAGACAGAAAGTTACTTCCGTTAAAACTTCTGACAGCTCAACTTGGGTGAGAATCAAAAATATCGTTCCCGAAATTTGCACCGACGATATGGCAAATTGGCATTTGTTCATAACAGTGCCAAAGGCGGAGCTTCTCTCTGAAAATATTGAAGTTGTGTTTGAAAAATTTTAATTAAATATAAATGGAAAGACTTGGAGATTTTCACTCCAAGTCTTATTTTTATAAAGTTCTAAGAAAAGCGATTGATTCTTTAGCCTCTGCAAAGAAGTCCTTCTGAACGTCACCTTCAATAGCAATAGTTCCGTCATATCCGATTTCTCTGAGAATACGGAAAAATTTCTTGCAATGGTATTCATTCCCATCACCTAAAACGGGGAAAGCTCTGTTACCTTTTCTTGCCACATGAATATGCTTGAAATAGCCCTTGCACTTGTAAAGTTCATCAAGAGAATCGTTTGTCATATCCATATGGTAAAGGTCAGCAAGCAATCCAATTCTGGGATTATTCACAGCTTTAACAACTTCCAAGCCTTCCGAGACTTTATTTATCAAGGTGCTGTCGCTGAGGGGTTCAATAACGCAAGTCATATGGTATTTTTCAAAATACGGAGCCAAAAATTCCTTCGTTACTTTAACTAAACGGGCAGTAGCTTCTTCTTTAGTGGAGCCTTCGGGAATATTTCTAGAACCTCCGCTACCGAAAACAACGCATTTAATTCCTAAAATACTTGCATTTTCAAAGGTTTTTTCAAGCCTTTCCGAAAGAAGGTCAAGCTTTGGATTTTCAACCACGATGGGCAAATCCGCCCTAAGCATACAATTTGCGGAATAAATTTCTATTCCCGAATCATCACAGGATTTTCTTAACGCTTTAGATTCCGATTCCGTTAAATCTGCAAGCTCGTGAAAAACTATTTCCACAAAATCAGGGTTGCAATCTTTAAGCTTTTCAACCTCGTTTATTCTTCCACCTACGCTGATACCGATTTTCATAATAAAACCCCTAAAAGACTTTTTTTAATTATAACACAAATACAATAAAAAGTCAAGCTCTTTTTGAACAACAATAAAAAGAGAAGCCTCAAAAATGAGGCTCCTAAAATACCCTATATATAATTAAAACATAAAACAAATTTGGAGTTCAGCGTGGTTTATTCGTAGTCTACTACACTTGCCCAGCTGAGAAGAAGTTCGCGTTCTTCCGGCTTGCCCTTAACGGACTGAGACGCTGCAACGATGGGCATCCATTTTTCAACGTACTGGCGAGCTGTATCACTCTTTTTGCAGAACGTGTGGAGGTAATATTTAGCCGCTTCGTCGTCTCCCGCAAGCTTGAAGAGGAGGTAAGTTCTTGCTACGTCTGCGGAAGCGTTACCCTGAGTAACGTGAGCCCAGTCAATAATAAAGGGCACGCCGTCTTCGCGAATAATTATGTTGGAGGGGTTAAAGTCCCCGTGGCAAACTTTAGTGTGCTTTGGCATACCTTCAAGGCGAGTATGAAGCTCGTAGCGAGTTGTCGCGTCAAGGTCTGCTTCGCTGATTTTTCTGTTCATTTTATCCTTGAGCTTATTGAGCAAAGGCGATTTTTTTGAGTGAACGTTCATCTGAAGGTCAACGAGAAGGTCAATGTATTCAGCTTTTTTATCGGGGTTTTCTGCCATAAGCTGTTCAAGGGATTTACCTTCAATGTATTCGAGGATTATAGCCCATTTGCCGTCAAGCTTAACAACTTCAACAACTCTGGGAATGTTAAGACCTGTTTCTTCGATTCTTGCCTGATTGAGAGCTTCGTTAAGAACGTCAGCCTTGGAAACGTCTTCATTAAAAAGTTTAATGGTGTAGCCGCCGTCACGGTAAACAGTCTTGTTTTCTCTTACTGCAATTACGTTATCAAAATTCATCGTTTTTCCTCCTTATACTCTTTCGTTGGTTCCATAGTATGCGTTAAGATACATCTGCTTGATTTCGCTCATAAGTGGGTATCTGGGGTTTGCGCCTGTGCACTGGTCGTCAAACGCCTGCTCAACCATTTCGTCAAGGCGAGCGAGGAAGTCTGCTTCGTCAATGCCGTAATCTTTAATAGTCTTCTTGATTCCGACTTTTTCTTTCAGCTCGTCAATAGCCTTAATAAGGTTTTCCATCTTTTCTTCGTTTGTTATGCCGCCGAGACCAAGGTGGTCAGCAATTTCAGCATAACGAGCAAGAGTATGAGGATGGTCGTACTGAGAGAAAGTACCCATTTTAACAGGAGTTTCACTGGAGTTAAAGCGGATAACTTCGTTAATGAGGAGTGCGTTTGCAACGCCGTGGGGCAAGTGGTGGAAAGCACCGAGCTTGTGAGCCATAGAGTGGCATACACCGAGGAATGCGTTTGCGAAAGCCATACCTGCCATTGTAGCGGCATTAGCCATTTTTTCACGAGCTTCAACGTCTGTCTGACCGTTTTCGTAAGCTCTGGGGAGATATTCAAAAACAACTTTCAAAGCACCAAGTGCAAGGCTATCTGTGTAATCTGTTGCAAGCATTGCGGCATACGCTTCAACTGCGTGAGTCACAGCGTCGATACCGGAGGCGGCTGTAAGGCCCTTTGGTGCAGACATATGGTAGTCAGCATCAATAATTGCCATATTGGG
>JAFSHW010000005.1 GCA_017440085.1 Clostridia bacterium | reverse complement strand
GATTTCATATAATCGTGGAACATTGTGTGGCTGCCGAAAAGCCCTGAGTCTTCCGCATACAAACAGAAAACCAAACGCACGCAAAGCATATTCAGACTGCGCAACGAATCCTCGTCTGGGTCTTTGTACTGCGCAAGAAGTGCATCGTAAATTTTACCCACACGTGTACCCGCTTCAACGGAAACCGTCTCCTCCTTTTTCGTCAGAGCGCTGTTTTCCTTAACGATAAACTGCAGGCGATAATATTCCTTTTCCAATTCGGAAAGAAGAATTTTTTCAGGGTCGCCGTGGGGATTGTTCATATCGTAAATAAAAAATTCTCTGAAATTACAGGTAATTATCCAACGTGGCTTGCGGTCGTGAGGCAGATCGTTTACGTATCTTTTCGCCTGATGATACGGATTCTGCAATGAACCGTCTGACTGCTTCGCAGGTTTGAGCAAGTCTTTGTCTCGTCCCTTTTGCTCAATGAGAACGTGGGTCGTGTCGATAAGACCGTCAATAAAACCTTTGCCTGTGTTGTTCAATTTTACAGGGACTTCAAATTCAATATAGCTTTTGGGGTCGTCCACACCCAGAACATCGCCCAGAAGCGACAGCCAAAACTTCTGACCCTCGCCCTTTTCATAGCCTTTATCTTTCCAATATTCGGCAAATTCTCTCGCCGCTTTTGCTTTTTCAAGTTCTGTCATAAAGATAACCTCTTAACAAACGGTTCTTATTTAGTGTAAATCAGTTATTTGCAACGGATTTTTCAATATCCTCTATAATGGTGCTGTTGGCAAAATTTACTGCCTGGCGGATAGCACCGAAGAATGCGCGTTGGTCGCTGCTGCCGTGAGCTTTGACTACGGGCTTGGAAATACCCAAAAGGACTGCTCCGCCAACTTCTTTGTAGTCAACCTTTTTCTTCATTATGCCCACTTCCTTGCTGGCAAGAAGGTAAGCGATTTTGGTGCGAAGATTCGTTTTGAAAACGTCTTTCACAGCGCCGAATACCATAAGCGCCGCACCTTCCGTGCATTTAAGAATAAAGTTACCCGTGAAGCCGTCGCAAACGAGGACGTCGCATTTGTTGTACATAACATCTCTGCCCTCAACGTTTCCGATAAAGTTTATTTTATCGTCTTCTTTAAGGAGTTTGTGAGCCTCAACGTACATAGGCAAGCCCTTAGATTCCTCCGCGCCGTTGTTTGCAAGACCTACGCGGGGGTTTTCAACGCCGAACATTCCCTTGATGTAAACTGAACCCATTCTTGCAAAAAGGTCAAGCATTTCGGGGGTGCATTCGATATTTGCGCCGCCATCGGCAAGAATGAATTTGCCGTGGATAGAGCAGATAGTGGGGGCAAATGCCGCACGTTTAACTCCTTTTATGCAGCGAACGAAAAGTGTGGAACCAACCAAAAGCGCGCCGGAGTTACCTGCGCTGACAAAAGCATCGCCTGCGCCGTCTTTCAGCAAATAGAGTCCTTTTGCCATTGAAGATTCCTTCTTATGGCGGACGGAAATGGGCTCGTCTTCCATAAGAATTTCTTCCTGAGCGTCAACGATTTCGATTCTGTTTTTGGAAAGCCCTTCTTTGGCAAAAACTTCTTCGATTTTTTCCTGCTTGCCCACGATGACGATGTCTGTGTCAAGCTGTTCAACTGACTGAACGCAGGCTTTTACGATTTCAAGTGGGGCGTTGTCGCCACCCATACCGTCTACGATGATTTTCATAATTATTTCTCCTTATTAAACTAAAAAAATACAAAATGCAGGGTGCAGAATACAGAATTTATTGTAAAGTCAATACTAAAAACAATCCCTCAGTCGCTTCGCGCCAGCTCCACACTTGCTTGCACGTGTATACAAGGGAGCCAAAAGAACGAGAACTCCTTACGCGAAAAATGCAGTTACTATATAGATTTTTTATAGGTCACCTTGTTAAAATTGAGGCTTCAACAAGGCTCCCTTGTGTAAATGGAGCTGTCAGCGCACGCTGACTGAGGGATTGTAAGATAAAAATCTTTATTTTGATTACTCTTCTTTTCCCTCAAATGCTTTGAATTCTATGCTTTTAACAATAAGTTCCGGAAAGTCTCTTTTTAATGTTTCTATGGCTCTTTCTGAGTGGAGCAGCTTTCTGTCGGCTTTTTTCACACGGCGTTTACCTTTGGGTATGTCAACAGGTGGGAAGAGACCAAAATTTACGTTCATTGGTTGGAAATCAGTAGTCAATGGGTTGGAAATATATGACGCAAGTGCGCCGATTGCAGTGGTGTTGGGGAAAATCACCGGCTTTTCAAGGTCGGGAATGGCATTAAGTGCCGCAACGAATCCGGAAGAACAGCTTTCGATATAGCCCTCAACACCCGTCATCTGACCTGCGAAAAAGAGGCCTTTCCTTGCCTTTGTTTCGTAAGTGGGCAGAAGCTTTCCGGGGGAATCTATGTAAGTATTTCTGTGCATTACGCCGTAGCGGACGAATTCAGCATTTTCAAGACCGGGAATCATTTTGAAAACACGGCGCTGTTCGGGGAAAGTCAAATGTGTCTGGAAGCCAACCATATTGTAAATTGAAGCGGCGGCGTTATCCTGGCGAAGCTGAACAACGGCGTGGGGAGTCTCTCCTGTTTTTGGGTCTTCAAGGCCAACGGGCTTCAGCGGACCGAAAAGAAGAGTTTCTTTGCCGCGTTTTGCCATAACTTCGACTGGCATACAGCCCTCAAAAACGTTGTTTTCAAAATCCTTTATTGCTACCTCTTCAGCGGAAACGAGAGCCTCGTAAAATCTATCGTATTCAGCCTCGGACATAGGGCAATTTATATAATCGGCAGTACCCTTTCCGTAGCGATTGGCAAGGTAAGCCTTATTCATATCAATAGAAGAAGCGTCAATAAGAGGTGCGGCGGCATCGAAAAAGTGAAGACCTTCCATACCGAAAAATTTGCGTATCTCCTCAGCGAGAGCGTCGGAAGTAAGAGGTCCGCTGGCGATAATAGTATTATCTTCAAAATCAAGAGAAGTGATTTCTTTTGCCACGATTTCGATATTTGGGTGGGAGCGAATACCCTCGGTAACTGCCTTTGAGAATTTCTCTCTATCCACCGCAAGAGCGCCGCCTGCAGGGACTCTGGTTTCGTCTGCGCAACGCATAACGTAAGAGCCCATCATACGAAGCTCCTCTTTCAGAAGTCCTATTGCGTTGGAAAAGCCCTCCGCACGGAATGAATTTGAGCAACAAAGCTCGCAAAAATCGTCTGTACTGTGGGCAGGGATTCGTTTTTGTGGTTTCATTTCGTAAAGAGTGACCTTTACGCCTCTTTCTGCCAGCTGATACGCAGCCTCACAACCTGCAAGACCTGCGCCTACAACATTTACGTGTTTCAAAATTTATACCTCGTTAGTTAATAGATAATTTTGCATTCTGAATTCTCACTGCCATCCTCCGTCAACGCCAAGGACCTGGCCTGTAACGTAACTTGAGTTTGCCAAAAACCAAACTGATTCAGCCACCTCTATGGGCGCGCCGAATCTGCCTGCAGGAATCTCCTGGCAAAGCTCTTTGATTTCAGTAGCACTCAGATGAGAATTCATCTCCGTGGCAATTGCACCGGGGGCAACGCAGTTGACTTGAATATTTGAGGGTGCAAGCTCTTGGGCCAGTGCTTTGGTGAAGCCGATAAGCCCCGCCTTTGAAGCGCTGTAAGCGACCTCGCAGGAAGCACCTTTCACGCCCCAGATTGAAGAAATATTTATGATTTTGCCTTTTTTGTTGTGAATCATACCTGCCGCAACTGCCTTTGAGCAGAGGAATGCGGATTTAAGATTTACGTTCATAATATTATCCCATTCCTCGTCGGAGGTATCGTCAAAAAGCTTAATCAAAGAAATGCCTGCGTTATTTACAAGCACGTCCACAGTACCGAAAACCGCTTCGATTTCCGAAACCATTTTTCTTACAGCTTCGGGGGATGTCAAATCTGCCTGAAAAATTTCTGCGGAAAAGCCTGAAGAAAGAAGATTTTCTTTAATTTCCAAAGCTTTTGACTCATTTTTATTATAATGAATTGCGGTGGCGTAGCCCCTTGAAGCAAAAAGCCTTGCTATTGCGGAGCCTATGCCGCCAGTTGCCCCGGTAACCAAGACGGTGGGGGCTTTTTTTTCAAAAATATTCATAGTATTATTCATTTTTTCCTGCCGCTTTGCCTTCAAAAGTGCAACCCTCTTTTTGGCAAAGAAGTTTGCCGAATTTTTTAAAGAGTGTTGAGCCGCAAATGGGGCAAGTTTCTTTGGTTGGAAGGTCCCAAGTCATAAAGCCGCAATCCTTACCCTTTTCGCAAGCATAATAAACCTTGCCGTTTTTGGAGCGTCTGACAGTCATTTTTCCGCCGCATTTGGGGCAAGAGCCTTCTGCTTCAACTACGATTGATTTGGTGTTTTTGCAGGTGGGGTAATTGGGGCAAGCAAGGAATCTGCCGAATTTGCTGACCTTGTAAACCATTCTGCTGCCGCAAAGCTCGCAGATAACGTCACTTTCCTCGTTGGGGACTTCAATTTTAACGCCGTCAAGTTTCTTTTCCGCTTCGGCAAGCTCAACGGAGAAATCCTTATAGAAGTCTTCCATTACGTTAAGGAACGTGGTTTCGCCCTCTTCCACCTTATCAAGATTCTTTTCCATATCGGCAGTAAATGCTACGTCTACGATATTTTTGAAGTTTTCTTCCATAATTTCAGTGGTGATAAAACCAAGCGCCGTGGGTTTGAGGGCTTTACCCTCTTTTTCCGTATAGCGTCTGCCAAGAATAGTGGCGATGGTTGGTGCGTAAGTGGAAGGTCTGCCGATGCCGTTTTCTTCAAGAGCTTTAATGAGAGAAGCTTCGGTATATCTTGAAGGGGGCTGAGTAAATTTCTGCTGGGAAACTACTTCCTTAAAGTCAAGAACGTCACCTTCGTTAAGCTCGGGCAATTTTTTCTGAGCCTCTTCTCCGTCTTCCGTGTAATTATAAAGGACTGTAAATCCGTTAAATACAAGCTTGGAATCAGAAGCTTTAAGGATATATTCGGTTTTATCAGCGGAATTTACAGCGGAAACGTCTACGCTTACCGTGTTGTAGATAGCGGACGACATCTGGCTTGCGGTAAATCTATCCCAAATAAGCTTATAAAGCTTAAACTGCTCTGTGGTAAGGCTGTCTTTTATCTTTTCCGGGGGAAGAGTCAAATCTGTGGGGCGGATAGCTTCGTGTGCGTCCTGTGCGTTGCTCTTAGTCTTGTAAACTCTGGGAGTTTTTGGATAATACTCTTCGCCGTAAGTTTTTTTGATATATTCTGAGGCTGCCGCTTGTGCATCTGCTGAAATGCGGAGAGAGTCAGTTCTCATATAAGTAATAAGACCGACTGTGCCCTTGCCTTTAATATCTACGCCTTCATAAAGCTGCTGAGCCACACTCATTGACTTCTGCGGGCGCATATTGATTCGTGAAGAAGCATCCTGCTGGAGTGAAGAGGTTGTAAAGGGAGGCTTTGGAGCCTTTGCCTTTTCCTGGCGTTTGATTCCGCTGACGGTAAAGGTTGATTTTTCAAGCTGAGCTTTGATTTTTTCTGCGGTTTCGCCGTCATTGATTGCGATTTTACCGTCTTTATTGCCGAAGAAATTTGCAATCCATTGCTTTTTGCCGTGAGCAAAAGCCACGTCAAGGAGCCAATATTCCACAGGAACGAAGGCTTGGATTTCGCGCTCTTTGTCAACCACTAATTTGGTTGCAACTGACTGAACTCTACCTGCGGAAAGACCTGTTTTAACCTTTTTCCAAAGGAAAGGACTTAATTTATAGCCCACGATTCTATCAAGAACTCGGCGTGACTGCTGAGCGTTGACAATATTCATATTAACCGTTCTTGGCTGAGCAACGCTTTCTTTGATAGCGTTTTTGGTAATTTCATTAAAGGAAACTCGAACCTTGCTTTCAGGGTCAAGGCCCAAAACCTGAGCCAAATGCCAAGCAATTGCTTCACCTTCGCGGTCAGGGTCAGTTGCCAGAAGAACTTTTTTGCTGTCTTTTGCGGCAGCTTTAAGTTCTTTGATTACTGCGGCTTTTCCGTCTTTTCTGGGAACGATGTATTCGGGAGTGAAACCGTTTTCAATATCTACGCCGATTCGGGATGCAGGGAGGTCTCGAATATGACCTTTAGAGGACAGAACCTCGTATTTACTGCCTAAATATTTTTTTATTGTTTTTGCCTTTGCGGGAGACTCCACTATAAGAAGATTTTCGTATGTGGGAGCTTTTTTAGCCTTTTTGGCAGTAGTTTTTTTAGTTGTTTTTGAAGCTTTGGAAGAAGCCTTTGCTTCCTCTGCTGATTTTTTAGTAATTGCCATTATTTGAATCACCTTTCGGAGAATTTATTTCAATTTAATTTAGTCTATGAGCTTGTATTGCCCACCGGGGAGAGCCTCTGCATAGCCTTTAAGCTCAAGGGAATTTAGCACGGAAACCGCCATTGGGAAAGAGATTCCCAAAATATCGCAAACGGTATCTGCAGCCAAAGCACCGTCTGCAAGAGCGTCGACAACTGTCTGTTCCTCGTCAGTAAGCAGTTCTCTTACGGAAAGACTTTGCTTTTTCGGAGCTTCCCCCACAGGAATTTCCTTTTGTAAGGGTTCTGCCTTCTCTTTTTTGGAAGGAGCTTTTTTCTGCTTTCTTGGCTCCAATTTTGCAAGAGGGTCAGTATCGGGAATATTTGCCTTCCTTGCAGGACGCGGAAGAGATTTTGAAAGAAGCCGTTCAAACTCTTCAATTATATCCAAGCTACCTCTGCAAAGGAGCGCGCCCGTGCGGATAAGCTCGTTTGTTCCGTAGCTTGCAGGTGAACCGGGAGCTCCGGGGATTGCAAGAACGGGTCTGCCTTGAGCCAAAGCGTGGTCAACTGTTATCATTGAACCGCCACCGAAGCCTGATTCAACAACCAAAACCGCCTGAGAAAGCGCGCTGACGATTCTGTTGCGCTGATGGTAGGCAAACTGCTTAATATCGGTACCGGGTAAAAACTCTGAAATTACAGCGCCGTTGCCTGAGCTGATTATTCTATCGTATATAGGTTTATTGCAGTAAGGAGTTGGTTTATCCACTCCGCTGGCAAGGACTGCAACTGTTTTTCCTTTTGCCAGAAGTGCGCCTTTGTGGGAATAAGCGTCAATACCCATTGCCATACCGCTGACTACCACGAAATCCGCTTGCGCAAGCTCGTAAGCAAGGCCTGCCGCTAATTTTTCGCCAAATTCGGTGCAAGTTCTCGTTCCGATCATAGAAACTACCGGCTGATTTGCCATTTCGGGGAAGTTTCCTTTTACGAAAAGAGCTGCAGGAGGGTCCTTAATCTGACGAAGCTGAGGGGGATATTCATCATCGTAATACGTAATTATTTGTATGTTATTTTTCACGCAGTATTCAAGGCATTTTTCTGCTTTTTCTTTTTTATTTTCAAGGAAGGTAGGGAACTCCCTTTCCTTAAAACCGGCTTCAAGCAAATACGCCGCACTGACTCTGAACATATCGTCAGGGTCGCTGAAAGCCTTTAACGCCTTAAAAACTCTTGCGGAACCGATTTGGCAGCCGGTTATAAGGCGAAGAACGCTTAAAGTTTTATCATTCATAAAAGTCTTTCTTTCGATTTTATTTTAGCCGAAGATTCGTACATTATTATACCTGCCGCAACTGCCGCATTTAGGGATTCCACACCCTCAATGGGTATGTAAACCGTTTTATCGCACAAGGAGAAAAGCTTGGGAGACATTCCTTTCCCCTCACTTCCGATAATGAAAGCCACCTTTTCAGGCAAATTTTCGACGGCTGATTGAAGGTCGCAGGAATATTGGTTAAGGGCTGTGCCGTAAATTGCGTATCCGTTTTTCTTCAAGGATTCAACGGAATCTATCATAGGGAGTTTTTTTACGAAGGTTGTAAGGCACGCACCTGCGGAGCTTCTGACAGATTTTTCCGAAAGAGGGTCTGCCCCACCGCCGCAAATTACACCGAACCCAAAAGCTTTTGCCGTGCGCACGACTGTTCCCACGTTACCGGGGTCCTGAAGGCAATCAAGCAAAATGAGCTTTTTCGGCAAGGGCGGATTTTTCTTGCACACCACAGCCAAAAGCGAAGAGGGAGAAACCGTTCCCGACAGCTTTTCCATAACTTCCGCTGTTACGAGAAATTTTTCCGAATTTTGAGGAAGCTTTTCAAAAAGAGATGCGTATTTCTTTTCATCTGTGGTAAAAAGCATTTTAATATCAGAGGGGTCAATATCGTTTATAAACTTTTCCCCCTGGAGCAAAAATGCCTCCTCCGAGGGTTTTGTGCGAATAGAATTTATCTGACCCACTACGGGGTTTTTCCTGCTGGTAATATATTTCATTATTTCACCAATTTATTTATATCGTTATTTGCGCCGATTACAACCAAAATATCGTTTTCCTCAAAGATGTAATCGGGGTTAAGGTTTACGTTTATTTCGTCTGAATATCTGTTTTTGAGAGCAACTACGTTAATCCCGTAAACGGCGCGGACGTTAAGCTGCTTGAGTGATTTTCCGCACCAGGATTTTGGAGTTTCAACCTCAACGATTGAAAAGTTATCGGAAAGGTCGATATAGTCCAAAATAGTTGAAGCAGTAAGATTTTGAGCAAGCTTTTCAGCCATATCCTTATCGGGGAAAACCACTTTATCAGCACCCACCTGCTTGAGGACTTTCGCGTGAAGGTTACTAATTGCCTTGCTTACCACATGCTTGACGCCCATTTCTTTAAGCATAGAGGTTATGAGGATATTTGCTTCCATATTTTCGGAAATGGTTACTATTACGCAATCAAACTCAGTAATTCCCAAAGATTTCAGTGCGCTCTCGTCAAGAGCGTCTGCCGCTACGGAGTGAGTTACCACGTCGGCAACGGATTGGACCTTTTCCATATTGCTGTCAATAGCCAAAACCTCGTTGCCCAAGGAAGCCAACCTTTTGGCGAGATTTTTACCGAATCTTTCAAGACCTATAACTACGAAGGACTTCACGAAACATCAAACCTTTCTATAAAAAAATCAACCTATTATCATTTTAGTTTCAGGGTATCTGATTTTATTTGAAACCTGAGTTTTGCGCATAAATAATGCATACGATGCGGTCATCAGCCCCACCCTGCCAAGATACATAAGAACCATCAGCATACAAAGAGAAAATGGCGAAAGGGTTGAGGTGATTCCTACGGTAACGCCCACCGTGCAGAATGCCGAAGTGACCTCGAAGAGGCAATCTATAAAAGGCAAGCCTTCAACACCGGACATTACCAAAGAGCAAATGACTATCACCGCAAAGGAAACGGATACCAACGCAAAAGCCTGAAGGACGGTATCGTTGGAAAAACGGCGCTTCATAAAAGTTACGTTGCTTTCACCCTTCAGTGCTGACAGAACGGCACAAACCGCCACAGCCACAGTTCCAACCTTAACACCACCGGCAGTTGAACCGGAAGAGCCTCCTACAAACATAAGCATACACATCATAACGGTTGTAATATCCTTCATTCCCCCAAGGTCAACTGTGTTAAAGCCTGCGGTCCTTGCTGTTACCGATTGGAAAAACGAAGCAAGAATCTTTTCTCTCAAGGGTCTGCCGGAAATGGTTTCGGGATTATCATATTCAAAAATAAAGAAGCAAACTGCCCCTAAAATAAGCACTGCAAAGGATACTGTAAGAACCAATTTGGAAAACAAAGACATTTTGCGGAAATCCCTTACGGTGGCAATTTCAGACCAGACAAAGAAGCCCAAGCCGCCAACGAAAATCAGCGCCATAACGGTGAAATTAACCACAAAGTCGCCGCTGTAATTTGTCAATGAAGAAAACGGAGCCGTGTCACCCATAAGGTCAAAGCCTGCGTTGCAGAAAGCGGAAATAGAAATAAAAACGCCTCTGCCCAAACCGCCCCAAAAGCCATAGTCTGGAATAAATCTTACTGAAAGAACCAGAGCTGCCGCGCCCTCAAAGGAAAAGGTTCCAACCAAAATTGTTTTAACCATTCGTCTGACGTCACTCATATCGAAAAGATTCAAAGACTGAGCCATAAGCATACGCTCTTTCAGCCCTGAGCCCTTGCGCATAAGCATTGAAATAAGCCCTGCGAAAGTCATAAAGCCCAAGCCGCCAATCTGAATGAGGCAAATAATTACCGTTCTACCGAAAATGCTCCAATGGGTAAAGGTATCGTAAACGATAAGCCCCGTAACGCAAGTGGCGGAGGTTGAGGTGAAAAGCGCATTGAGGAAGGGAGTATAAGTTCCGTCATTTGAAGAGACGGGCAAGGAAAGCAAAATTCCCCCAAGGAAAATTATAGCCAAAAAGCCCAAAACCATATACTGCGTAGGTTCAGTTCTGCGAACGCTTTTATAATTGTGGTAAACTTTTTTGCGAAACATTCCCTTTCACCTCGTTAAAATCAAGCTTAATATTTCTTCTCAAAAAAAACAACATCTCATATTATATAATACCATTAAATTGGCAAAAGGTCAAGACTTAATTTTTTGAAAATTTTTACATCTTTGGTGTAAGTAGTGAAAATTACTTGAAATTACTCTAATAATGTGCTATAATGAAGTATATTTATAAGGTAGAAAAAATTTTTCTCGTGAATTTTAATGAAACGGAGATTCAGATTATGAAATTTATCAGATTTGCACCTGAGGGTGAATACAAAAAGCTTTGTATGGGCGCACTTGCGGAAAAGGATCTTGTTTCCGAAGACGGAGCATTTTACGGAATCCTTAACGAAAACGGTGACGCGGAGCTTCTTTACGGAAACTATATTGACGGCGTTGAAAAAACAGGAGTTACCGTTCCTGCGGAAAGCTTCAGATTTTTGCCCCCTGCCCTCCCCGGTAAGATTTTGGCTGTGGGATTGAATTACTATGACCACATCAAGGAATTCGGAGACAGACCCGTTCCCACATACCCCACGCTTTTTATGAAAATGACACAGAATATGATTGGCCACAACGATGCAATTATTAAGCACAAGGGCACGAATATGGTTCACTACGAAGGCGAAATGGCACTCCTTATTTCAAAAGACTGCGCAAACGTTTCCGAAGAAGAGGCGCTTGATTGCATTTTTGGTTGCACTTGCCTCAACGACGTCACCGCAAGAGATATTCAGCGCGCTGACGGGCAGTGGATAAGAGGTAAAAACCTGCCAACCTTCTGCCCCGTAGGACCTTGCATCGTAAACGATGTTGACTACGGCAACCTTAAAATTCAGACAAGAATCAACGGGAAAATCGTTCAAAACGGCACTACGGCAGATATGATATTCCCCCCTGCAAAGCTTATCAGTATGATTTCGGAATATATTCCATTGCAGAAGGGTGACCTTATTACAACGGGCACTCCCGTAGGAGTTTCTTCACTTGAAAGAGGCGACGTTATTGAAATCGAGCTTGAAAACGTGGGTATTCTCCGCAATATCTTCGTAGATAACAACTGAAAAAAGGTATAAATTATGAAAACGAAAATCTTTACTCTTATATTTTTTGCCGCACTTCTCACCCTTTGCTCCTGCAGTGCAACCTTTACGGAAAATGAGCTTTTTGCGCCCGTGGGCGAAGCTGTTTGGGACGATGCAAAGAACTTTTCTGAAGGCTTTGCGGCTGTAAAAAAAGGCGACCTTTGGGGCTTCATTAACGAAAGCGGAAATGTCGCAATAGAACCGCAATTCGAAGCGGTTTGGAACTTTTCCGAGGGCTTTGCGGCAGTTCAAAAGGACGGCCTTTGGGGATATATCAACGCCCAGGGCGAAATGGTAATTGATGCGAAATACAGCACAACCTGGGGCTTTTCAGAAGGCATTGCAGCTGTGCAGGCGGCAGACGTTTTTGGGCTTTACGGTTACATAAATACTAACGGCGATTACGTGTTTGAGCCACAGTTCACCTACGCAAAGAATTTCAAAAACGGAGTGGCTTTGGTTCAGCTGAAATCCGCAACTTCCGTGGGGCACAAATACAGTTTTGCCAAGGCTGACGGCACTTTACTCACAGATACCGAATGGTTCGGCGCAGAGGAATTTTCCGAAGGTCTTGCGGAAGTGTTTATGACCTACGAAAGCGCCTTTATTGACGAAAACGGAACCGTGGTAATCGACTACGTGCTTGACGATGCAAAGCAGTTCACAGAAGGCGTTGCAGCTTTCGAGGACGATCTGATTTGGGGTTATATAAACGCTGACGGAGAAACGCTTATTGAGCCGAAATACGATGAAGCGGAGCCTTTTTCTCAGGGAATTGCGGTTGTTGAGCTTGACAGAGCTTACGGATACATTAACAAAAACGGCGACGAAATCACGGAAATCAATTACAAATACGCATACTCCGCAAAGGAAGGCAGAGCGAGAGTAGGCAAGTTGGAAGCAATTATCGCTCAGTTTGGATACATTGACCTTGAAGGCAAGGAAGTAATTACCCCGAAATATTTTGACGCTAAGGATTTTTCACAGGGCTATGCGGCTGTAAAGACCTCTTCCGGTGGAAAATGGACTCTTATTGATATTGACGGAAACCCTGTAACGGGCGCAGATTTTGATAAAATTGAAGCCTTCAAAGGCGGATATACAGTTTACGAAATCAACGGAAAATACGGTCATTTAAAAATTAAAACTGCAGAATAATACGGAAAAACGGAGGGCAACGCTATGGATAACGCTTCAATTATTCAGGATTTTAAAAACAGAATCAACAGCTTCGTTGAAAGGACTCTCAGCGGCTATGTGGTACCTCCATCAGGCGAAAAAGTGATTCACGACCCGATTTGGGGCTCGGTTCTCTACAAAAGCTGGGAAATCAAGCTTATCGACTCCCCTCTCCTGCAAAGATTGAGAGACGTACACCAGCTTGGTATGGCAGATTTGACCTATACGGCAGCTCGCCACTCACGATTTGAGCATTCTTTGGGAACCACGGCAATTGCAGGCAGAATGATTTCCCGCCTTCGCGAAAGATACGCAGACGACCAGGAAATAACGGTTGAAACCGCTGACGTTTATATGATTCGCTTGGCGGCACTTCTCCACGACGTTGGGCACTGCTTCTTTTCCCACCTTTCAGAAAGCGTTTACGGTGATATGTCACAGTTCCCGATTATGACAGATTACGTGGTAAAAGAAGAAAATGCACCTAAAAAACCCGCACCTCACGAGCTTTTTTCATATTTAATCATCACGTCCGACGCTTTCACAAGCTTTTTCCACAAAAATATCGACTACCCCAACAAGGGAACTGAGGAAAAATGCAGAAAGCTTCTTCGTGATTGCGCAAGAATGGTCATAGGCGTGCCTCTAAAAGGGGCTTACGGTGAAACTCGCTCCTATATGACTGCAATTATAAACGGTGAATTTGACGCTGATAAATTGGACTACACCCAGCGCGACAGCTACACCGCAGGTCTTGCAATGACGTACGGAATCGATAGATTTTTGCTGAAGCTTATTATCTGCCGAGATACAGACGAAAACGGAGATAACTTCAAGCTTGCAGTTGGTGCGGACGCCTTGACGATTATTGAAGAACTTCTCTTTAACAGATATATTCTTTACGTTTATATGTACCGCCACCAGAAAGTTTTGGCAACGGAAAGCGTTATCAGAGATATTATTCGGGGTTTGGTGCGCTCTGGTAAGCTGACCCACCCCTGCGATTTTCTTTTCTGCACTGATACTTATATGGAAAAGCTTGCAAGCAGTACCATTTTCCCATATCCGGATAAGGACCCTTCCCTCACTTTGGGAATGCTTATGGGCAGAATCAAAAACAGACGTTTGCCAAAGCGAATTTTTGAAACCGACCTGGAAAAGCTGAAGGAGTCGGGAATTATTGATATTTCCGAAGAGATTGAAAACGTTTGCGCAGAAGCCCTTGAAAATTCTGATAAATCGGAAATTCTCGCCCAGATGAAAAAGCTTTTTGCAGAGCGCTCAGAAGAGATGATTTACGAAAAAGAGCTTGGAAATTTAGCAGAATTCTTCGGGGCAAAGTCCTCGGAGAGAGCGAAGCAGGTCAGAGAAGAATTTTTGGAACTGCTTAAGACTGAATACAAGGAAAGAGGCATAGAAACGGAACTTTCACTTTACGATTTGCACATTTGCTTCCCCAAGCCTTTCGGCAGCGCTTGCTCCTTCCTTCTTGTTAATAAAGACGGAAAAATTCGCTCCGCCGCAGATATTGCCTACATTAACAAGTGGCTTTCTTCATTCTCTGCAGAAAAGTGGAAAGGCTACGTTTTCTGCAACGCAAACGTGGATAAAGACGCCGCAAGGACAGCATTTACAAAGCTTCTTAATTCAAGAGACCCAATGATTAAACTATTCAAAGAAGAAGATATGTAAAAAATTCCCTCTGCCGGTTCGCTGACAGAGGGATATTTAATTAACTCTATACAAAAGAAATTCGCACTAAATATAAATTTTTATCGACATTTACCCCCCCCCGCAAAAAAATTCTTGACAAGTAGAAAATTTTATATTATAATTAAACTCCCTAAAAAAATAAAAGAGGTGCACAAATGAAAAAGAAAATTTTAAGATTGCTTTTAGCGGGGCTGATGGGGTTATCCTTGGCGGCATGCCAAAACGAACCTACAACAGAGGTTGATTGGACAGTTCACGACCTGAATCTTCAACTCCCTTTGAAAAATGAACCCGTCGAAAGCGGTTCAGTAGAACAGGTTATAAAGTTTTCCACAGAATGTTTGGCTGAGGACGCTACTTCAAAAGAAGTTGCTTTCAACGTTGAAAAATTTGACGTTCCCGCAGGTTCAACACTTGAATACGACGTTTACCTTGAAACCGACGCCGTGGGAATGGGGATTTTTGATATTAAGCTTGGCAAAAACTTCCTTTCCGGCAGCAAAGGTCTTACTGACGAGAGCGGAGTTCCCGCCAGCGCTATGGGTAATGAATGTGTCAAGGTTGATTTGAGACTTTTGTCAAGCGGCAGATGGTATCACAGGGTGATTCACCTTCCCAATACGGAAACGGAGACAGTCAGCAGAGTTAAATTCACCGCAGGTAGTCTTGTTATGGGCGAAACGAACGTGTGCTACTATGATAATATTTGCGTGAAAGACTCCGCAGGAAATATCGTGGCTGAAATTACAGACGATTACCTTGCATCCGTTGAAATTTACAATACGAAAAAAGCGACGTCTGCACTTGAAAAGGTTGACGACCCTGCACCCAATACCGAAAGACGCAGTGCTTCTGATTTCGCATATATTAGCGCCTCTTGCGGAACTGCTACGGGCAAGGATATGCTCCAGTTAACCTTTACACTCGGTGATAAATACGCGGCTCCCGCAATTTACTTGGGTGACGTTGACGCTTTTTGCAATTTTGGCGTGAAGGGCTACGTTCTCACAGTTAAAGAAAACGAACTTGTGCTTTATTCGTCCGGTGAAACGGTTAAAGAGATTGCTTCAAAGACCATAATTCTTCCCGATTTAGGCGAAGAAATTACGATTCGCCTTGAAGTTAACGGCAATGAGCTGAGAGGTTACTACGTTGACGATATGGAAGGCGTAGAACCTTGGCCAGAATTCGTTGTTAGCGCTGAAGACATGGCAGGAAAGAGCTACGGCGCAATGGAGCTATACGGTAGAGACTGCACAGTTATTTCCCTTGCAAACGCTGCTCTTGAAGTTGAAGCAGTTGAAACAACCTACGTAAATCCTGTAATTTTGGACAGCGCCGACCCTGAAGTTGTTTACCACGATGGCGTATATTATCTTTACAACACCAGCGCAGGATACAAGGTCTACACTTCAACGGACCTGGTAAACTGGGAATATCAATGTGAAACTTTTGACCCCGCTTTTACTTGGTCTGATGAACCTAAAGGTTGGCAATGGGCACCTGACGTGGAATACTATAACGGCAAATTCTATATGGTCTGCTCCATTGACGAACAGCTCGGTATTGCCGTTGCAGATTCACCTCTCGGTCCGTTTATTCCTGAGGAAGAACGCTTTTTTGACAAAACGATTGACGGAAACCTCTTCGTAGATGATGACGGACAGGCATATTTGTATTACGTTTCCTTTGACGGAAGAGATGGCGAAGACTTCGAATACGGTATTTACTGTTCAAAAATAAACCTTGAAACCCTTGAATTGGATTATGCCTCTGAAGTTCAGGTTATTACAGTTACAGAGCAGTTTGAAAGATACCACGACCATGAAAACAGACTGGAAGATGGCGGTGTTACTGAAGGCCCCTATATGCTCAAGCAAAACGGTCTTTACTATTTGACCTATTCAGGCTCTGACTACGAAAGCCAAAAGTACGCAGTTGGCTATGCTGTTTCTGAATCACCCATGGGACCTTTTGTGAAATATGAAGGAAACCCCATTCACATTGGCAATGCTAACGTTGCAGGTACGGCGCACCATTGCTTCATAAGAACAGATGACAGCGACGAATTTTTGATTTTCTACCACAATCATTTGGATATTGAAAACATTCATCCCAGAGGAGCAAGCATCGACAGAGCGCGTTTCGCGCCCACGGAATCGGGTATCGACAGACTTGAAACATACGGTCCCACTACGACACCTCAGAAAATGCCGTTGGATTAGGGTGCTTCCGAACAAGAAAACATTGCCTCTGAAAACTCTCTTTTGGACGTCTTTGTCGTTAAAATTTCTCACCAACCTTGACGGTTGGTGAGAAATTTATGCCTAAAAGTCATCTCAAAATATAGTTTCATAGGTTCGAAGAAATTTTGGAGTTTGTTTTTTCGTCAAAAAAGAATAACCGAGTGCTTTGGAAGATTCTGCGGTTATCTTTTTTATTATAAATACTCAAGGGCGAAAGTGTAAAAACTAGAAAAGTGAGCAGAGAAAAACGGGAAAACAGAATGTAATTGTGATATAATGTTACTGCAAGGAGGGAAAAGAAATGGATTGGATAACCGGGATTCAGAATACGATAAATTCTTTGTAAAGTCCCAATGCCATATGACATTGGGACTGATTTTATTTAATTTCAAAATGCTTAGGCACACCGTGAATCTTTGGAATTTCGACTTCGCCTTCAATAAGG
>JAFSHW010000036.1 GCA_017440085.1 Clostridia bacterium | reverse complement strand
TGGAACACGGTATAAACCCAAAGGACTCTCAATACACAGCACCCGAAGAACGTAACCAAAGTAGAAGTTAAAGATTTACCCAAGCCTCGAACCACGCCGGAGCCAACTTCCATAAATGCCAAAAGGAAATACGGAATAATAATTATGTAATTTCGCAAAAGAGCCGTTTCAACTGCCATCGGAGCCGAAACGTAAAGCCCAATAAGGAATTCCCTGAATCCGAAAATAATGGCTGTGCAAATTAAAGCAACGCACCCTGTAACAGCGTAGCAGTTCAACATAACTCGTCCGATACGCTTATATTTTTTCGCACCGAAATGCTGACTTGTAAAAGTTGTTGCCGCCTGGCAAACGGAATTCGTAGCAGTATAAGCAAAGCCCTCCAAGCTTCCTGAAGCTGCGTGACCGTCAATAATATCGGAACCACCGGGGCATAGAGTATTGTTTAGACCTATAAGTGACGATTGAATAAGGACGTTGGAAATAGAGAACAGTGCGCCCTGGATACCTGCGGGGAGACCTACTTTAATAATATCAATAACTGCAGATTTTGTCATTTTCAATTTATTCCAATGGATTCTGCACCAGCCTTCTTCCCTAAGGAGCTTTCCAAAAAGTAAAATCATAGATACTACGTTGGAAATAACCGTTGCAAGCGAAACACCGTCAACAGACATTCCGAAGCTAAGAACGAAAACCAAGTTCAAAGCAACGTTTACGAGCCCTGAAGCAGAAAGAATATACAGCGGAGTTTCAGTATCCCCTTTTGCTCTGAAAATAGCTATTAAATAGTTAGTCATTGCAATAAAAGGAGTGCCTAAAAAATAAATTTTTGTATAAAGTGAAGAAAGGTCAAGAATATGCCCCTCATTACCCATCATTGCCAAAACGGGGCGGCAAATAACGAAGCCGACCACAGCGCAGATAATACCACAAATTAAAGCAAATAATATTGAAGTATGCACTGCATTTTCCGTAGCTTTTTTATCACCTCGCCCGATGTTTCGCGCAACGATAACGTTTGTACCCACGGAAAATCCGATAAACACGTTTACCACAAGATTTATCAGCGCGCCGGTTGTCCCGATTGAACCGATAGCGCCGTCTACGTTGGAAAGGCCGACAATCATCATATCAGCCGCAGAATAACACACCTGCAAAAGATTTGTCAGCATCAGAGGTAGAACAAAGGTAATTATTTTGCCCAAAAGTGGACCTTCAAGAATATTAAAATCCTTTTTATGGGAAAACTTTTGCAATATCATTTATTTTCATCACTCCTGAAAAATACGACTTTATCCATATAATTATACACCTAAATTTGCAAAATGTCAATGAGGAAATCGGATATAAAAAAAATATATTAAAATTAGTACTTGAAAGATTTATATTTTCGTGGTATAATATGGTTAATAAAATTTAAAAGGGAAAATACATATGATTTATTCAAACAAAACTTACGATGAAGAAAGAGCCCTTTACGGTATCGAAGATTCAACTGTTGCAAACTGCGTATTTGACGGGCCTGCAGACGGAGAATCAGCATTAAAAGAATGCCGAGGTATTACAGTGGAGAACTGTGATTTCCGTTTGAGGTACCCCTTCTGGCACGTAACCGACGGCAAAGTGAAGGATTGCACTATGTCAGACACCTGCAGAGCCGCCCTTTGGTACGATGAAAATATGGAAATTACAAACAGCGTTTTGGGTGGTATAAAAGCATTAAGAGAGTGCAAAAAAATTAAAATAAACGGTTGCAAAATAAACTCAGAAGAATTCGGCTGGAGATGTGAAGACCTTTCAATAAACGATACGTCTCTCGTTTCTATGTATCCGTTTTTTGAATGCAAAAATATGGAGCTTAACGGGTTTGAACTTACGGGGAAATACTCTTTCCAATACGTAGAAAATGCAGTTTTGAAAAATTGCACGTTAAAAACCAAAGACGCTTTCTGGCACTGCAAAAACGTAACCGTTGAGGATTCTTTGGTTCAAGGAGAATACTTGGGTTGGTATTCCGAAAACTTAAAGCTGATAAGATGCAAAATAGTAGGTACACAGCCTCTGTGTTACTGCAAGGGTTTAATTCTTGAAGACTGCGAAATGGTTGATGCAGATTTTGCATTTGAAAACAGCGAAGTGCAGGCAACGATAAACAGCCACGTAATAAGTGTCAAGAATCCTATCAACGGATTCATCAAGGCAGACTCTATCGGCGAAATAATACTTGACTCCAAAAGAGAGCCTAAAACAGAATGCGAAATCACAACAAAAGAATAAATTAAACTCATCGAGAAGTTCAAAACAGAGTTTTTCGGTGAGTTTTTTCATAAAAAACCTCTCTTCAAATTTTTACAAAAAAATCAGTTGAAAGCACTGCAATGTTAAGTGAGACACCTTTACACTGTATTTTTTTAATGTTTTTTGGTATTATAATTGACTTTTTTCAATATTAAAAGTTAACTGTTTTTGATTGCAAATCGTAGTCAAAACGTGGGAAAACCCCAAAAAAACTGTGGAAAACTTTTCTTTGTAAACCCCGTTTGACAAAAATTCCTTTTAAACAACCCCAAATCGAGAACAAACCTTCGTTGCCTTAGCAACGAAAGCCCATTTTTAAACTTTTCAAAAAGCCAAGTCTGAGAAATTTTCATAAAAACGATATTTCGAAAAATGTACTGTAAAATTATACACCTTTACACCGAATCTAAGCTATTAAAGCACATAAAAAGACTCTCCTTCTTACGAAAGAGAGTCTTTAAATTATACTTGCCTTGAAAATTGCATATCATAAAGCTTTTTATAATGGCCATTCAACTTCAAAAGGGAGTTGTGGCTTCCCTGCTCGGCAATTCTGCCGCCGTCAATAACGAGAATAGTATCTGCATCGCGAATGGTAGAAAGCCTGTGGGCGATAATAAAACTTGTTCTGCCTTTCATAAGAGCAATCATAGCCTTTTGAATGTGCATTTCAGTTCTCGTATCAATGGAAGATGTAGCCTCGTCAAGTATGAGAATTTTCGGGTCTGCAAGAATTGCTCTTGCAATAGAAAGAAGCTGGCGCTGACCTTGGCTCAGATTGCTTCCCTGCTCAGAAAGCTCCGTATCGTAACCGTCGGGAAGGCGTGAAATAAATTCATCTGCATATGCCATTTTTGCTGCCGCAACGATTTCCTCGTCAGTAGCGTCAAGGCGTCCAAATCTGATGTTATCTCTGATAGTTCCCGTAAAGAGAACCGTATCCTGAAGAACTATGCCTATGGAGCTTCTTAAACCGTCCTTGGGGATTTCTTCAAGATCTACTCCGTCAAGAGAAATTCTACCGCTATTGACGTCATAGAATCTGGTGATTAGATTAACAACAGTAGTCTTTCCCGCACCGGTGGGACCTACAAGAGCTATTTTCTGACCTGCCTTTACGTCAATACTGAAATCTTTAAGGACTAATTTCTCTTCGTTGTAACCAAAGTTTACGTTTTCAAAAAGAACGTCGCCCTTAACCTCTGAAACGTTGAAGTAATTATTTTTGCCATCATCCTCTTCGGGAACAGCATCCATCACTTCAAAAACTCGCTCAGCGCCCGAAAGTGCAGAAATAATTACCGCATATTGGTTTGCAACCTCACTTACAGGGCGGGTAAACTGCTTTGAATACTGCACGAAAGCTTGAATGGTTCCTACGGAAATAATTCCGTTTGCTGCAAGGAAACCACCTGAAATCGCCACGAGAGCAAAGCTGATATTTCCTATCATATTCATTACGGGGCCTACGATACCGCCCCAAATCTGAGCTGATACGCTGTAATTACGCAGTTTTTCGTTTATCTCATCAAATTCGTCAACGACTATTCCGCTGCGTGAAAAGGCAAGGACCGTTTTCTGACCTGTAACCATCTCTTCAATGTGGCCGTTCAAATCTCCCAAAGTTTCCTGCTGTCTTTTAAAGAATCTTCTGGTCTTTTTTGAAATCAAATTTACCAACCATAATCCCAAGGGAATTGCAATAAGTGAAATAAGGGTCATAAGTGGGCTGTACCACAGCATTAAAGAAAGCGAGCCCACAATAGTCAATGCACTTGAAATCAATGTCGAAAGACTTTGTGAAAGAGTATTGGAAACGTTATCAACGTCGTTAGTAAGGCGGCTCATAAGCTCGCCGTGGGTGTGAGTATCAAAATATTTAACGGGAAGTTTAGACATCTTGGTAAAGAGGTCATTTCTCATCTTGCGGACAGTTTGCTGAGAAAGAGTTGCGGAAAACCATCCCTGAAAGAAGTTAAAAACTACCCCCACAGCGTAAACGATTGCCAATGAAATAAGAGAGCTTTTAAGGGTCTCAAAATCCACGTGTAGCTGACCATCAACTAGTGTCATCGAGTCAATAGCCTCTTTTTGAAGAGTTGGTCCGATAAGCTGAGTAACAGTCATCAAAAGGACCATCGCTATCATTCCAATAAGAAGGGCTTTGCTTTTACCCAAATAAGATAAAAGACGAAGAAGCGTTTTCTTTCCGTTTTTAGGCTTTTCCTTTGGCATACCCATTCCCGGGCCACCGGGACCTCTGCCACCGGGTCTTCCCGGCATTGCAGGGCGTGGTGCATTATTATTATTATTTTCAGCCATTGTCAACTCCTCCTTCCCCTACCTGAGATAAATAAATATCCTGATAAATTTCGCTGTTTTTAAGAAGCTCTTCGTGAGTTCCAACAGCAACGACCTCACCTTTATCAAGCACGACTATTTTATCTGCATACATTACGGAAGAAATTCTCTGAGCGATAATAATTGAGGTCATTCCACTCATAGTTTCTTTAAGAGCCTTTTGGAGTCTTGCCTCTGTGCCCATATCAAGGGCTGAGGTACTATCGTCAAGAATAAGAATTTTCGGTTTCTTTAAAACAGCACGGGAAATTGAAAGTCTTTGTTTTTGACCGCCTGACAAGGTCAAACCTCTCTGCCCCAGCATAGTATTATAACCGTCGGGGAAATTGGAAATATAATCGTCAGCCTGAGCTATTTTCGCAGCGGCAATAGCTTCTTCATCAGAAGCATTGGGATTTCCCCATTTAATGTTTTCCATAATCGTACCGCTAAAAAGGACGGCTTCCTGAAGAACCATACCTATTCCTGCGCGAAGATTATCAAGATCGTAATCCTTAACGTCAACTCCGTCAACCAAAACCTGACCTTCTGTAACGTCGTAAAATCTTGGCACAAGATTTACCAAAGAGGATTTTCCTGAACCTGTTGCTCCAAGGAACGCCACCGTTTCACCGGGATTTACAGTAAGATTTACGTTTTTAAT
The DNA here is from genome assembly GCA_017440085.1 of Clostridia bacterium. Classification (GTDB taxonomy): domain Bacteria; phylum Bacillota; class Clostridia; order Oscillospirales; family UBA644; genus HGM12619. Next base: position 35,297 of record JAFSHW010000036.1, on the reverse strand, counting down.
AACAGGCTCGCCAACAGCAAGGGGGTATTTAAACGTAACGTTTTTAAATTCAATTTTACCCTTTTCAACAGTCTGTTCTTCTTCATTTCCCGAATAAATTGAAGGATTAGTATCCATAACCGCTTTAATTCTCTGGTATGAAGCCTTCGCTCTTGAAATGTTCATAAACATCATTGACATCATCATCATACTCATAAGGATTTGAGTCATATACGTAACCACAGCCATAACGTCACCAACAAGCATAGCTTTGGCTTCAACTTCAAAAGAACCGATTACGATAACGGCAATTGTTGCAACGTTCATAATTATCATCATTATGGGTGAAAGAGCAGCCATAAGGCGCATAACTTTAAGAGAAGTTCCCGTGTAATCGTTATTAGCATCTACGAACTTATTGACCTCGTGTGATTCTCTCACATAAGCCTTAACAACGCGAACCCCTGAAAGATTTTCCTGCATTATACCGTTAAGGCGGTCAAGCTTCTGCTGCATTTTGCTGAAAATAGGACTGGTTTTAGTAATAAAAAAGGCTACCAACGCAATAAGTATCGGCATAAGAATCAAAAGAATAATGCCGAATTTAGGGTTAATTAAAATAGCCATAACAATACCGCCTATGCACTGCATCGGAGTTCTGACAAGCATTCTGAGCGCCATAAGAACCATATTTTGAAGCTGCATAACATCGTTTGTAGTTCTGGTAACCAAAGAACCCGTTGAAAACTTATCAGTTTCAGCAAAAGAAAAGCTTTCAATTTTACGGAAAAGATCTGCCCTTAAATCAGCCCCGAAGTTTTGAGAGGCTTTGGTTGAAAAATAAGTGCAACCCATACCTCCTATTGCACCAATAAGTGCAAAAACCAGCATTTTAATGCAAGTTGAGAGGATAACGTCCATATTTCCGTAAGTTCCTGCATCGTTTAAGCCCAAAATGCCGTCGTTTACAATCGTTGACATCATAGCGGGCTGCAAAAGGTCCATACAAACCTCAAGGACCATCAACACAGGAGCTAGAATTATAAACCAAATATACGGTTTTAGATATTTTGATAGTTTCATCTGATGAATTATCTCCTTATGTATTACTTTCTTTCTGTTATTTTCAGAAGAAGCCTGCGAAGCTCGGTTTTTTCCTCTTCGGTAAGAGGTTCTACCAATTTTTCTTCCAGTTCTCTGAATATTGAATGCATTTCTTGTGATTTTTCTTTGCCTTTTTCAGTTAAATAAATTCGAACCTGTCGGCTGTCTGAATCGTCGGCAATTTTAGTAATATACCCTGAATCCAACATTTTTTGAAGCGTGACGCTTACAGTTGCCGCAGTAAAATGCATTTTATCAGCTATTTCCGCTTGAGTTGAGCCTTCATTTTTGGAAATAGTCATTAAAAAAGGACCAAAAGCCTTCGTAATACCGCAGGAATCAAGCCTTTCTCTTACGTGCATATCGTGTGTATGCTCGGCGTGCCTAAGAATTATTCCCATAGGAGCATCTTTCAAATCACGGTGTTCCCTATCGAAATGTTCTTTTTTAAATCCATTTTCAACTCCGTGGCGGTTATTCATTATAATCCCCCTTTCAAAAATAATTAGTTTTCTAACTAACGTATATTCTACCACATATGTATAGATAAGTCAACGAAATTATTTCGGAAGAAAATTGACAATTTTTAGGAATAGAATCTCATTAAAAATAAATTAAAAAAGCTGACGGATTTCGAGTATTTTTTCAATAAAACTGAGGTACAATAATACATAACCATTAAAAACACGGAGGTATAAAAATGATAGGATACACCATAGACGAAAAACAAGGATTAACCGTTATGATAAAAGGTGAAATCGACCACCACACTGCGTCGGAAATTCGAAAGCAAACGGACGAATTGATTTTTAAATACTTACCTAAAAATCTTATTTTGGATTTTTCTCAGGTCACTTTTTGCGACAGTAGCGGTATCGCAATAGTTTTGGGAAGATACAAACTTATGAAGCAATACGGTGGAGTAGTAAATCTGGCAAAAGTCAATTCACAAATATCAAGGATTTTCGACGTTTCAGGCGTTTGGAATATTATAGGAAGAAAGGAATTTGAAAGAAAATGAGTTTAGCAAATAAAATGCAAATAACCTTCCCCAGCAGAAGCGTAAACGAAAGCTTCGCCAGGGTAAGCACTGCGGCATTTATTGCCCAGCTTGACCCAACACTTGAAGAAATATCTGATATAAAAACGATAGTATCTGAAGCTGTTACCAACAGTATCGTTCACGGCTACGCAGAAAAAGAAGGAATTATAGCAATTTCAGTTTACATATACGAAAACAGAAGAGTCAGAATTACAGTAAGAGACAGAGGCGTAGGAATACCCGATATTAAGCAAGCAATGGAAGCCTGCTTTACCACAGGCTCTGAGGATCGAGCAGGTATGGGATTCACCATAATGCAGACATTTTCGGACAAGCTGAAGGTTCGCTCCGTTCCGGGCAAAGGAACTACCGTTACTATGGAGAAAGTCTTATGCCGGAAGCCTTGACGGAATACAAAAGCGCAGAACTTATAGCTCAATATAAAAACGGAGATACTTCCCTGGAAGCAAAGATTTTGGAAGAAAATATGGGGTTGGTAAGAGCTTCAGCTTACCGTTTAATCAAAGCGGCTCACAACAGAGTTGAATTTGAAGACCTTTGCCAAATAGGCTCAATAGGGCTACTGAAAGCATTACGAAGATTTGACACCGAAAGAGGCGTTGTGTTCAGCACCTATGCAGTACCTATGATAATCGGTGAGATGCGGAAATTCCTAAGAGACGACGGCCCCGTAAAAGTCGGCAGAAAAATAAAAGAGCAGTATTCGATTATAAAAAAAGCAAACGAAACGCTTACTTCAAAATTAAACAGAGAACCAACGCTTTCTGAAATAGAAAAAGAAACGGGCATTGCAAAAGAAGAAATCATTGCAGCCTTGGAATCCGCAAGAAGACCGGATTCTCTCGACGAACCAATAAGCTCTGATGGAGATATTTTTCTTTCTGACGTACTGGGCGATGAAGGAAGCCTTCCGGATATTGATAAAATGGCGCTGAAAGACAGCCTTCAAAAGCTTGAAAGCCACGAAAGAAAGTTGATCTCTCTAAGATATTTCCTTTCAAAAACCCAGCAGGAAACTGCAGACATTTTAGGTATGACTCAAGTTCAAGTCTCCCGAAAAGAAAAGAAAATAATTGAAAAGTTGCGGTTGCTGATGTAAAGACCTAAAACCCCTTGATTTTTTCATAATAATGTGGTATACTGAGTGTATAAAAATACTGCATTTGAAAGAAGGCATACAAGTGAAAATTTCTGAAATAGAATACAAACGCCCGAATCTTGAAGAATTGAAAGCTAAATACGCTGAATACACAAAGGCTTTCACAAAAGAAGGCGTTACCGCGGAAGAACAGACGGAAATTTACAGAAAAGTAAACGAAACTGACGAAGAAATCGGCACGATGGCATCTTTGGCATATATAAGATTCACTTTGGATACCACCGATGAATTTTACGTTAAGGAAATGGATTTCTACAACGAAGCTGAACCGGTAATGACAGGCCTGAAAACTGTTTTTGCGGAAGCAATGCTTAAGTCTCCCCACAGAAAATATCTTGAAAAAGAGTTTTCACCCCTTATTTTCACCAATTATGAAATACTGAAAAAGTCATATGACCCCATCATCGAAGAGGATTGCGTTGAAGAAAACAAGCTCCAGACTGAATACAAAAGACTGCTTTCTTCAGCAAAAATACCTTTTAACGGTGAAATATTGAACATTTCTCAGTTGGGTAAATACAAAGATAGCCCTGATAGAGAAATTCGCCGACAGGCTTTTAACTCTCACGGTGAATTTATGAAAGAAAACGGTGATAAGTTCGACGATATTTATGACAAAATGGTAAAAGTCCGCACGAGAATGGCTCAGAAAATGGGATACAAAAACTATGTGGAACTGGGTTATTACCGTATGGGCAGAAACTGCTACTCACCGGAAGATATTGCAAAATTCAGAGAACAGCTTATCAAAGATTGGGTACCTTTCGTATGCAAATTGAAAAAGCAAATTGCCGACGAATTGGGAATTGACCAAATAATGCTCTACGATGACAATATTTACATCAAAGAGGGCAACCCTCAACCAATCGGTTCTGCTGAAGAAATGTTTGCAAACGGCAAAAAAATGTACGAAGAAATGTCTGCGGAAACGGGTGAATTTATTCGATTTATGCTTGACCACGACCTCTTCGACGTTATTGCCCGCGAAGGAAAGAGCAACGGTGGCTACTGCACAGAGCTTCCATCTTACAAGATGCCCTTTATTTTCGCAAACTTTGACGGCACTTCAGGTGATGTAGACGTCTTAACTCACGAGGCAGGGCATGCGCTTGCTTCATATAAAGCAATGAATTCAGGGATTTTGGCAGAACTCCGTCAAGGCGGAATGGAAACCTGTGAAGTTCACTCAATGTCAATGGAATTTTTTGCGTGGAAATGGATGGAGCTTTTCTTTGGAGATAGAGCAAACGATTACAGACATATGCACCTGCTGAACGCAATAACCTTCTTGCCTTACGGCACAATGGTAGATTATTTTCAACAGAAGGTTTACGAAAATCCTGAAATGACTCCCGCTGAAAGAAAACAGCTTTGGCTTGAGCTTGAAGAAATTTTCAGGCCCTACCTTTCCAACAAAGGTATTACCTATATGGAAGACGGCGGCAGATGGCAATATCAGAGCCATATTTATGAAAGACCCTTCTATTACATTGATTACTGCCTCGCTCAGACCATCGCTTTCGACTTCCTTATCCAATCAAAAGAAAACTACGGTGAAGCTTTTGCAAACTACGATAATTTCCTCAAAGCAGGCGGCTCGAAAACTTTCGTTGATTTGGTTAAAGGCGCAGGATTCAAACTTCCCTTTGAAGATGGAAAACTTGCAGAAATGATAAAAAAGCTGAACGCAATTGTATGATAAAAGCAAAATTATTAGCACTTTTTGAAAAACGGGTTGACAATAAAAATTTTTCAAGGTATAATATTCTTATCAATCCGTTATTGATAAAAATTAAATATAAATGAGAAAGGAATTTTACCTATGGGAAAGAAAACTAATTTTGTACTCGGTATGGCTACAGGTCTCGCACTTGCAGGAGCAGCTTACGCTGCATATAAAGCTGTTCAATATATGAAAGAATTGAAAGAGCTTGAAGAATACGATTGCTGTGATTGCGATTGCTGCGACGATGAATGCTGCGATGACGAATGTGATTGCTGCGAACCCGACTACCTTGCAGTAGAACACGAAGAATGCGGCTGTGGTTGCGGTTGCGAAGAATCAGAATGCACTTGCGAAGAATGTGCAGCTGAAGAACCCGCAGCAGATGAAAAAGCTGACGAAGAATAATCAAAAATGATTGAAAGCACTTATGATACTCTCATAAGTGCTTTTATTTTTTCATAAAATACAAATATAAAATACTGTGAATAACAGTCAGTGCAAGACTGAAAATAAACAAAACGAGCATACTTTTCACCATCCGTAAAAAGTATGCTCATTTTTATATTAAATTATTCTGATTTAGTTACCCTGAACTGAGTAGTTAGGAGCTTCCTTAGTGATATAAATATCGTGAGGATGGCTCTCTATCAGACCTGCGTTTGTGATTCTTACGAATCTGCCGTTTTCCTGAAGTTCGGGAATTGTAGCAGCACCGCAGTAGCCCATACCTGCACGCAAACCGCCGAGAAGCTGGAATACAGTTTCAGCTACGGGACCTTTGTAGGGTACTCGGCCTTCAACACCTTCGGGAACGAGTTTACGAGCGCCAGACTGGAAGTATCTATCAGAAGAACCCTGCTTCATAGCAGCAATGGAGCCCATACCTCTATATACTTTAAACTGTCTTCCCTGATAAATTTCTGTTTCGCCGGGGCTTTCTTCACAACCTGCGAAGAGTGAACCCATCATAACGCAATCTGCACCTGCGGCAATGGATTTGGTAATATCGCCGCTGTACTTAATACCGCCGTCTGCAATTACGGGGATACCGTATTTACTTGCAACGCAAGCTACATCGTAAACTGCGGAAATCTGAGGAACGCCAATACCTGCAACTACACGAGTTGTACAGATAGAACCGGGGCCAATACCTACTTTAAGGCAATCCGCACCTGCTTCAATAAGGAATTCTGCAGCTTCAGCAGTCGCAATATTACCTGCGATTACGGGCGCGTTGGGGAATTTAGCTTTAATATTTTTAACAGCGTTGTAGATATTCATAGAATGGCCGTGAGCTGAGTCAAGGCTGAGAACGTCTGCACCTGCGTCAAGCAAAGCGGAAGCTCTTTCAAGAATATCGCCTGTAATACCAATAGCGGCACCGCAAAGAAGTCTTCCTTCAGCGTCTCTTGCACTATTGGGGTATTTAATAGCTTTTTCAATATCTTTAATCGTGATAAGACCTTTAAGATTGAAATCTTTATCAACAATAGGAAGCTTTTCGATCTTATATTTCATAAGAATTTCTTGAGCTTCATCAAGAGTTGTTCCTTCGGGAGCTGTGATAAGGTTTTCCTTAGTCATAACTTCCTTGATAGCAATATTGAAGTTTCTGATAAACTTCATATCTCTGTTGGTAATAATACCTACGAGCTTTTTACCTTCACAGATGGGAACGCCACTTATCTTATACTTGCGCATAAGCTCGTCAGCATCGGAAACAAGATGCTCGGGGCTAAGGTAGAAAGGATGCACGATAACGCCGTTTTCACTTCTTTTTACTTTGTCTACCTCGTCTGCCTGCTGTTCGATAGACATATTCTTATGAATGATACCTATACCGCCTTCTCTGGCAACAGCAATAGCCATTTTTGATTCCGTAACAGTGTCCATGGCTGCGGACAACACCGGGATGTTGAGTTTGATGTTTTTTGTAAGACGAGTTTCAAGCTTTACCAAGTTGGGAGTTACCTCAGAACGGGCAGGCACAAGAAGAACGTCGTCAAACGTAAGACCTTCGCTTTTGAATTTAAATGCAGGATCTGTATTAACCATCTTCCCTTTTCATTCCTTTCCTCATATCTTTTACTTTATTATTTTAGGATCTAATTGCGATTAAAACCAAATCGGTATTATACTATATAATACACCTTTTTTAAGGATTTTTCAAGAGGATAAGCCGATTTTTCATTTTTTGTTCATATCCGAAGTCATTGTTTCAATTTCCTGTAAAAAATAGAGGGCACTGAGTAAAACTCAATGCCCTTATTAAGTTTAAATTATTATTCAACAACGGGGTCAAGGTACCAGCTATCGCCTGCTTCGATAACGATTTCTCTGTCTGCATCAGATTCGATATACCATTTCTGAGTTGCAAGACCTGCCCAAGGCTGAACAGTAAGAACTGTGATTTCCTTGTATTTATCGTCTTCAACAGTTACGTAGATAGCTGCAAGTTCTTCTTCTGTAAGAGGAACACGCAATGTATCGAGCGTAAGTGCGCCGCCGTTTGCTTTGTTTACGAGGCCGTAAACACCGTTATCGTCAATAACTGCCCAAATCTGGTTAGCATTGCCGTTAGCAGTCTGTTCGGAAAGAACTTCACCGTCGTAAGTAAGAGCAAGACCAGTGTCTTTATTTGTGATTGTAAATTCACCTACTGAGACTTGAGTGAAAGTCCATTTCTGGCTATCAGAGGGAAGAGCGTTCCAGATTGTAAGGCTCTTTTCAAGCTTAGCCCAGTTGTTTGTACCGCCGGAACCGTTATCTACGTATGCGGTTGCATCCATAGCAGCAAAGCTGTTCCAGTCGATAGTACCTGCATAGTTAAGCTTTCTGTCAGCAAGAATTTCAACGATTGCATTCCTGTAAGTAAGTTCATCAATTACAGTTAAGAGATCGCCTGTCTTCTTATTCTGAATTACGTAGAGGTTTTCATCAGCGTCAACTTCGATAAGATCCCACTGAGCAAGTTTGTTGCCTTCGAGATGTTTGGGATCCTGAAGAACTACGTGAGAACCGATTTCTTCATTCATAGGAATGAGTGCCCAACCAACGGAAAGTGGTTTAAGCTGATCATCAATATGCTGCCAATTAGCCCAGTGACGAGCTTTTGCATACTGGCCAAGACCAACGTCGATAGCTGTTCTGGATTCGTCATATACAGCGTAAGGAGGAGAAATAATTCCGTCGTATGCAACATTTTCAAGTCTGATTGCATCGAAACCTGTAGAGCTATCTTCAGTCAATTTCCAAAGCTGACCGTCACTACCCTTACCTGCTTCAAGAGATACTGATCCGTTTGCAACTGTAAGGTATTCAGTACCGGAAGCAATGGAAGTAATGGAGTAATCTTTGCCGCTTTCAATAGAAGCTCTGTCAACGGAAGGAGCGTCAACTTTAATGTAAGTTTTAGCTGCAGCCATTTCATCTTCATTATTTGCAAGAGGTTTAATTCTGTAAGAGAATTCTACGCAAGAACCGGGTTCGATAATGTTATCTGCATCGTAGTTGTTTGCATCAACAACGTTGCCTGCGGAAACACCTCTCTGTTCAGCAATAATTCTGAGGAATATATCGCCTGCAGAAACGTTTCTTGCATAATCAGAAGCAGAAAGTCCGTTTGTATAGCTTGCATTAAATGCAAAGTTGCCGGAAGTGCTGGAAATAAGAACGGGAGTCTTTTCTTCGCCTGCAAGTTTTACCCATCTTACATCACTTCTGTCGCCTGTACCTGCGTTATAAACGTATCTGGTAGAAATAAGTTCTGAAACATCAACGTTTTCATAAATGCTTACTCTTGTATCTGCAAGTCTGTCAGAATAGCTTTCGCCAAGGCCTCTGCCGTACCAAGAGAAAGTATCATATCCCTTATCAAATACAACGATATTTGCGATTTCAGAAGGAATACCTGTAAGAACTGTGGGGTCATAAGCGTAGCTGATAACGATTTCACCGTTGCCGAAGATATCGTATGTTACAGCGAGGTTAGCGTTTGCGCTTACAGAAGAGAAGAGCTCATAATCGTAAGTAACCAGTGCGTAATTAAGAGCAACTTGGTAATGGTTTTCAGAAATCTGATTTACTTTAACAGCATCTATAAGCTTGTGGTAAGTATCACCGTTTCTGCTGAGAGAAATAATATCGGAATTTTCTTTAGATGTTACGTCAGAAAGAAGGTCTCCGCCGGTGGGATTTCTGTAAAGAACAAATTCGGGGCTGGAGTTTGCAGCGGAATTTGCAAATACGTTTTCACCGTCAATAGCGAACTTTAGGATAGTACCCATTTTGCTATCGATAATGATTTCTACTCGGTCATTCTTAATGAGAATGTAAGGTTCATAATCTTCCTGTTCGGAAAGTGCGCTATCGTTAACGTCAACTTCGGGAACAGTTTCAGGTTCAACGTCACCGCCAATCATAATGGGATTGCCTTTACCGTCGATTTTGGGTGAACCGTCTTCATTTTTATCCTGAACGGGAGTTCTGGACTTATCAACTTCAAAGGGAATGGGTGCGCCAAGAGTAGAATCGTCAAAGTTCCAAACGAAAGTGTATCCTGCGGGAATGTCGCCAAGAGCTTTCTTAGCTACGAATTTAACCTTTACAAGGTAATCGCCGCCTTCAACCGCTTTCTGCTCGTTATCGTAAACCAACTGAACTTTAACGTCCTGAGAATATGCAGGAATGTCAAGGTCTACTGTGCCGGAAGAAATAACTACAGGACGAGGCTTCTTCCAGAAGTTGTTTGTTTCGATAAGTTCGAATGTGCAATCAAAAATGTCGCCGAGATTTTCGGAGAAATTATTGGAAACGTAGATGTAGCCCTTAGCAATATCAAGAACAGTTGTAACAACTTCGGGTTTTTCAATAATTTCTACTTCAAGAGCATCGCCGAAGTCAGTTTCTTCGCCGCCTGTAAGAGGAAGCGCTTCATAACCTGTAATATCGTACTGCCAAGAAGCAACTACGCCGTCTGTAAGGTCATTCCATTTAGTTTCATTGAGAGTTACGACCCTGATATCAACAAAGTAATCAACGTTTGCTGCCAAAGTGCCGTAGTCAACTGTAAATTCAGCAGATTCGCCGGGAAGAATTGAAAGGCCTTCAACTTTACCGGATTTAACCAATTCTGCTTCTTTATATACTTCCCAAATTACCTCATAAGCATCTTCAAATGCTGTAAAGTTAAGTCTGTTGGTTACAGAGAACTTACCGTTCTTCACGTCAACCGCAGATACTGCAATGGGAGAGAATACGTTTTTAAATTCATAAGCTTCAGGCTGCCACGTTCTGTTAGCGGTGAGAAGACCTGTAAGACCCTTATAGGAGTCAGACAAGGATTCACCCCAGCTGCCTGAGTATGTAAGCTGGTATTCAGCAGAGTTTGTTGCGTAAGGTTTTTCTTTGAGGATTGTAGCTGCATTAGCAGAATCCTTGGGCCAGTAAAGAGCTTTATCAATGAAATAGCTGAAGAAGCCGCCCTGAACCTTATCGGAAGAATCGATAAGAGATACCAAAGAAGAAATATTACCGCCGCCGTTAAGAAGACCTATATCGAAGGATTCGAGAAGAACGGGCTTCTTATTTTCAGTATCGTTAAGAACTTCATTAAGTTTTGAGAAATCCCAATCGTTTGCAACAACAAGGTCGGAGTACTGAGTATCTCCATCATAAACGATAAGTCTCTTATCAAGACCCTGAAGAACGCTTCTGAGTGATTTAAAGCTTGAGCCCTGACCGGATTCGTTACCAAGACCCCACATAATTACGGAAGGAGCATTCTTATCTCTTTCTACAACATTGTAAAGTCTATCAACGAGAATGTTCTGCCAAATTGTCTGATTACCGGGAATCGTAGCGTCACCTTTAGCTGAATAAGGTTCAGATTCAAGGTTAATATCGGAAACTACGTAAATACCGTATTCATCGCAAAGAGCAATAAATTCAGAACTGAAAGGAACGCCGGGAGAACGAACTGCGTTAACGTTCATAGCTTTAAGAGCTTTAACGTCTTCAACCTTCTGTTCGTAAGGAACGTAAGAACCTGTTGCAGCGTTGAATTCATTGTAAACAACACCGTAAAGTTTAACTTTTTCACCGTTCATAGTGAAAGACTGGTTACCTTCATCGTCTACGGCATAGCCTGCTTTACAGTATCCGAAGCGAACACTTTTAACGTCCACTGCTTCGCCGTCAGCATTTTTAAGAGTAATTACTGCTGTGTAAAGGTAAGGGTTTTCTGCAGACCATTTAATAGGAGCTTCAGCAGAAACACGGCCGCCGGAAGCTGCTTTAAAGTAGTTGGAGCCGGCATCTTTAGTATCTTTGAAGGTTACAGAGCTACCGAGCTTACGAGCTGCAATAAAGGGCTTACCTTCCTGGTCGAGAACCTGAATTTCAAGGCTGTAACCGTCGTTGGATTCAACGTAAGAAACAACGTCAACGTTTACGAGCATTGTTGCATTTACAAATTCACTGTCAAGACCGGAGTCAATGGAAATATCCTTAATTGAAACCTTGGGTGAAGATGAAAGATATACATCATCAAAAATACCACCGAATCGGATAACATCCTGAGCTTCAATCCAAGAAGCGTAGCTGTATTTGAATACTTTAACAGCAACGAGAGCTTCTTCACCGGCTTTAACGAAATCAGTAATTCTAAAGGTCTTGGAAGAATAAGTATCCTGACCGTAGCCAACCATTTCACCGTTTACATAAACGTAGCAAGCGGAAGATACACCGTCAAGAGTAATGTAAACCTCTCTGCCATCCCAATTTTCGGGGATTGAAACAGTTGTTCTGTAAAGACCGATGGGGTTTTCAGTTTCAGGAACTTTAGTAGGTCTGATTTCTGAACTCCAAGCGTAAGCGGATTCAAGATATACGGGGTTACCGTAGCCCTGCATTTCAAAAGTGCCGGGAACGTTAATCTTATCCCAATAAAGAATTTCTGTCTTACCTGAAACGGATGCCGTATTAGGATCGGGGTATACGAAATCAAGTTTCATAAAGTCTGCGGGAACACTTGCAGCATTCTGAGTATATGCAAAATCCCAAGTACCGTTCAAAGAAAGGTAATAAGAAGATTTTGTAATATCCGCGGAAGCCGCAGTATTTAAATCATCATATGACACGAGGATAGAGGATGCCGCTTCTTTATTTCTGGAAGCAACGTCTGTTTTCCACTCGTCATAGGTTTCAACAAGGCCGGTCACTTTACCGCACGCTGCAACAGAAAGCAACATCACGATAAGAAGCCCGGTGCAAAGCACTATTTTAAGGCGCTTATTCATTAAAAAAACCTCCAATAAATATATTTTTAGTGTTGCATATGTATTATATCAGAAAATTACCACCAAAGCAACAACTATTTCAGCCAATTTGCCAACAAAAATCCAAACATTTTATTATAAAGCTGTATAATTGTAACAAATATGTATTATATTTTACCATTGACAATGTAACAAATATGTATTATAATATTATATAAGGTATTTTTACAAATAAAAAACAAAGGATGATACAATTTGGCAGACAAGTCAACAAAAGCCGTAAAAGAAATTACCTCAATGGATGAGAACTTCGCAAAATGGTATACGGATATAGTACTTAAAACACAGCTTATAGACTATTCCTCAGTAAAGGGCTGCGTAATTCTCCAGCCTTACAGTTACGCTATTTGGGAAAACATTCAGAAAAATCTTGATGCAATGTTTAAGGCAACAGGTCACACAAACGTTTATATGCCTATGTTTATTCCCGAAAGCTTACTTCAGAAAGAAAAAGATCACGTTGAAGGCTTTGCTCCCGAAGTTGCTTGGGTAACTCACGGTGGTAGCGAACCTTTGGCAGAAAGACTTTGCGTGCGTCCCACTTCTGAAACTCTTTTCTGTGAATACTACTCCCACGTAGTTCAGTCTTACAGGGACCTTCCCAAACTTTGCAACCAATGGTGCAGCGTAGTTCGTTGGGAAAAGACAACAAGACCTTTCCTTCGCTCAAGAGAATTCCTCTGGCAGGAAGGACACACTGCTCACGCAACGGCGCAGGAGGCTATCGAAGAAACAGAAAGAATGCTTAACGTTTACGCTGAGTTCTGCGAAAAATACCTTGCTATTCCCGTAGTAAAAGGCAGAAAAACAGAAAGCGATAAATTTGCAGGTGCTGAAGCGACTTATTGCATCGAAGCACTTATGCACGATGGTGTTGCCCTCCAGGCAGGTACTTCACACTATTTCGGTGACGGGTTTGCAAAAGCGTTCAATATTCAATTTGCAGATAAAGACAATACTCTCAAATACGTTTACCAGACATCCTGGGGTGTAACCACAAGACTTATCGGCGCAGTTATTATGACTCACGGTGACGATAACGGTCTCGTTCTTCCCCCTGCCATTGCTCCTACTGAAATGGTTATTATTCCCGTAGCAATGCACAAGGAAGGAGTTCTTGATAAAGCCAACGAATTGAAGAAGATTCTGGCAGATTCCGGTATCAGAGTTGACCTTGACGACAGCGACCAGTCACCCGGTTGGAAATATTCTCAGTATGAAATGAAGGGTGTTCCCCTCCGTCTTGAAATCGGCCCCAGAGATATTGAAAACGGATGCTGCATGCTTGTAAGAAGAGATAACGGTGAAAAGAAATCCTATCCTCTTGAAAATATTGCAGAAACAGTTAAGGAAATCCTTGCTCAGATTCAGGTTGATATGCTCGAAAAAGCAAGAGAAAGACGCGATTCAATGACTTATGCAGTTCACAACATTGACGAGCTCAAAGAAGTTACTTCAACGAAACAGGGCTTCGTAAAAATGATGTGGTGCGGCGACGAAGAGTGCGAAAAAGCGGTTAAAGAAACTTACGGCGTAGGTTCACGCTGTATTCCTTTCGAACAGGAAAACCTTGGTGACGTTTGCCCCATCTGCGGTAAACCTGCTAAGCATATGGTTTATTGGGGTAAGGCGTATTAAAAATGATTGAAAACGAAGAACTCATTGAAAAAAAGAACCGCAAAAGAAGAAAATATAAATCTATGAAAATCTGGTTAGGAGCAATGGTTGCAGTAAGTGCAATCCTCCTTACGGTTTGCGTAGTTGCGGGAATATCTATTTTAAATATGAACGGAAAAATTGACGATTTAACCGAAGAGGTTTCTCAAACGAAAAATCAGCTTCAAACCGTTCAACTGACAGCAGACGAGCTTTCCGCAAAGCTTCAAATCCTTTCAACGGAAAGAGATTCCTTAAAACAAGAACGCGAAAATCTTGCAGCTGCAAATGCTCAGCTTACACAAGAGCTTGAGACCTTAAAAAATGACCTTTCAGGCAGCGGAGAAAGCATTGAGGACCTTCAAAAGCAGATTGCAGAAAAGGATAAGACGATTTCGAATCTTAATTCCAAGATAAAAACTTTGAACAACAATATTTCAAAGCTTGAATCTCAGATAAATGATTTGAAAGCTCAGATTTCCGGTGAAGAACCTGAGGATAACCCTCAAGAAGAAGTTCAAAACCCAGAAGATACTGGCAAATATGCGTACCTTACCTTTGACGACGGAATTTCAAACGCTACCAACGATATTCTTGATATTTTGAAGAAGTACGACGTTAAAGCAACTTTCTTCGTAAACTTTGCTTATAAGAAAATTACAGGTTACAAAGAAATTTACCAGCGTATAATTGACGAGGGGCATACCTTGGGAAATCACACAAACACCCACGATTTTGACAGCGTTTACGGTTCTATTGAAAGCTTTGAAAAGGAAGTTACTTCCATACACAACAGCATTAAAGAACTCACCGGTTATGAAATGACATTGTTCCGCTTTCCCGGTGGGTCAAATGCAAGCTACGTAAGAAAATTGGGAACTGCTCCCCACGAGCTTATTCACGATTTAGGTTACGAATACTACGACTGGAATATTGACAGCGGAGATACCAGCCCGAAGAATGACCCCGACGGAGACGGACACAACGTACCAAAAGACGTTCTGGTCAGAAACGTTCTTAACGGCGCGACCTCAAATACTGCAATTATTCTTGTGCACGATTTGGGTTACAGATACAAGAGAACCACTGTTGAAGCTCTCCCCGAAATTATCGAAGGTCTTATTGATAAAGGTTACACTTTAAAGGCATTGGACGAAAGCGTAACTCCCATTCAGTTCACAAAAGATCCAACACACTAAAAAGCACAGCGATTGACCTACTCAATCGCTGTTTTCAGATAAAGGAGCTGTAAATATGAACAACATTGAAATTGAAGCAACGTTTAACGAAATGCTTTCTCTTGCAAAAGTATACTTTGAAAACTTCAATCAACAGAGCCTCGAATTTCACCAGTGTTTAGTTTTGAGAATGACAGAAGGAGAAAACGTGACGTTCCATATAAATTCCGATTCTATCGAAAATCTTAACGTTCAAATAAGTTCAAGTGTTATGAATTTAAAAGATAGTGCTGTGAAAAAAATTGTTTGCATGTGGAAAAGCTATGAAATTGACGTTCCTTCTTTCCAATTCATGAAAAAACTGTGCGAAAGCAATATTGAAAATAGAAACGCAGAAATCTTGCTAAATGCAGGGCAAAATGTCTACGTGACGAAAAAAATATCCGATATTATCGGTTAATATCAAAAAAGAACTTACTCCATATGAGTAAGTTCTTTTTTATTATTCAATTATTATTAAGAGCCTGATTTAACGTAGAAAAGGGGACCGATTTTTCTGGGGTCATATTTGCTTACCACAGATTCGTTCATTACGATAGAAAATTCCTTTTCCCATTTTGCAAATTCTTCATCAAGAAGGGGTGAGGAGATTGTGCTGTAAATAAGGTCTTTTTTAGATTCGAAGTAATCTGCCTTTTCGTTTTTATCCATTTTCTGAATAACCCAGAAAGAAGAATCAATCTCTATCAAAGCAATATCGCCGTCATTCATTGAAAATGCTTTATCAACAATCTGGGAATCCAAAGTTTGATTGTAATAATAGTAGAAAAGGTAATCAAAAATGCCGTTTTTATCCGTAACAATGCCGTCTTCACGAGCAGATTTATTTCTTGCTTCGTAAGTAGATTTTTCTTCGTCCGTCATATCGTCGGAGATAGTCATATAATCTTCAGAGTATGCAGCAATCAAATCCCCGAAATCAGCACCGGCAAGAGCTTCTGCGTAAGCAGTATCTACAATACCCTTTTTCGCAATAAGTTCGTCTGTGGGTAAAGCTTTATTCGTTTCTGTGTCTATTTTTGATACGATAATATAGCGGAAACGGCTATAGTTTTCATTATAATTTTCTCTAAGCTCATCTTCCGTGATTTCGTAAATACCGCCTTCACCGAAAAGATAATTGGTCAAAGCTTCATATTTATAAGAAACGCCAACCATTTCTTTGAATTCAGCAGCTGTAATGCCGAGAGTTCTGCAAATATCAGTAAAGCCCTCTTCTCCAAATTCATCAATCCAATTAGCCTGTACTGCTTCTTCCATAGCCTTTTTCTGGTCAGCAGTAAGTTCAAGACCGAACTGGTCAAACTTTAAGCTTACAATAAGATGGGAAAGATAACTTGACTGAGTTTCATAATTTATATACTCATAAAGCTTAGTGCCATCCTCATCAAGAGAAGCAACCAAATCTGCGGCAAAATCTGTAGAACCGTAAGCTTCTGCCTGAGCCTGATATTTATCTCTTGTGTAATGAGCGTAAAAAGCATAAGGCCCTACGGGGTACTCTACACCGTCTACAGTGCAAGCGTAAGAAGAGTCCTTACAGGAGCAAAGTGTAAGAAGCATCATTACGGAAGCAAGCACCATTGAAATAATTCTTATTGTCTTTTTCATAATTTTTCCTTCTTTTTAAGATATTTTGTCATTGAACATAATTTTACCATATAAAAGGCTTCTTGTCCATAGAAATCCAACAAACTCCAATGAAAATTCACAACTCTGCCGAAATATCAGCAGTGGAAATTTTCAAAAAGGTTTCCAAGAATTTTGGCAAATCAATCATTGGTGATTTTGTCTTAAAGGTCAAATAAGATTTAACCCCTGCACTGAAAAGGATCTTACCCTTATATTCAGCGGAAATATCGGCAACCGTTTTCAAATCAGGAGCAGATTCAAAGAAAAGAAGCACAGAATCGTTATTTTCTCTGACCTCGCTGAAACCGCAAAGACCTGCCGCGTGGCGTATGCGTGAAATATTCATAAGCATCATTATTTCCTTTGGCGGGTCTCCGAAACGGTCAATAAGCTCGTCGATAACGTCACTCATATCCTCATCGGTTTCCATACCTGCAATGGTCTTGTATATTTCGATTCTCGTTTCCGTATCTCTGATATAGTCGTCAGGGATATAGGCATTAACTTTGAGGTCAACCAAACATTCTGATTTACGAACTGTTTCACCCTTTTCTTCCGCAACGGCCTCTTCAAGAAGTTTCATATACATATCAAATCCAACAGTAACAAGATGACCGCTTTGTTCCGCACCGAGAATATCACCGGCACCTCGAATTTCAAGGTCACGCATTGCAATTTTCATACCTGAGCCGAATTCAGTAAATTCCTTAATGGTCATAAGGCGTTTGTACGCGTCGGTGCTGAGAGTCTTTCCTCTTCTGAAAGTAAAGTAGGCGTATGCTCTTCTGTCAGTTCTGCCCACACGACCTCGAATCTGATGCAACTGAGCAAGCCCCAATTTATCTGCATCTTCAATAATTAAAGTATTGCAGTTTGGAACGTCAACTCCCGTTTCAATAATCGTAGTGCAAACCAGAACGTCAGTATCGCCGTTAACCAAATCTTCCCAAATTTCGGAAAGTTCCTCTTGAGACATTTTACCGTGAGCAACAGCAATTCTAACCCCCGTTTTATCAGCAAGAATTTGTGCTGTTTTAAAAATAGTATCAATTCTATTATGCAAGTAGAAGCACTGCCCACCTCTTGCGACCTCGCGTTTTATAGCGTCTGAAATCAAACCCAAATCGTATTCCGCAACGTAAGTAGTCACAGGGAATCGATTATTTGGAGCTTCATTCAGAACGGAAATATCGCGAATACCGGAAAGGGACATATTCAATGTTCTTGGAATGGGGGTTGCCGAAAGTGTGAGAAAATCTGCATCGGGAGCTTTTTCTTTTAAAGCCTCCTTGTGGGCAACGCCGAAACGCTGTTCTTCGTCAATTACAACAAGACCCAAATCCTTAAACTGAACGTCCTTTTGAACTAATCTGTGAGTGCCAACAACAACGTCAATTTCGCCCTTGCGGAGCTTTTTCAAAATTTCTTCCTGCTGTTTGGGAGAACGATAACGAGAGAGAATCTCTATTTTAATGGGATATCCCTTGAATCTGCGGAGCATAGTCTGATAATGCTGAAAAACGAGAATCGTTGTAGGTGCAAGGACTGCAGCTTGGCGGGAATCGGTAACGCATTTGAATATTGCGCGGAAAGCAACCTCCGTTTTTCCAAAACCAACGTCACCGCAAAGAAGTCTATCCATTGGGTGGGGGCTTTCCATATCTCTTTTAATTTCGGAAATACACCTGAGCTGATCATCGGTTTCTTCAAATTCAAACGAAGCTTCAAATTCCCTCTGCCACTCGTTATCGGGAGAAAAAGATTTTCCTCTTAGATTCAAGCGTTTTCCGTAAAGCTCTATAAGCTGTTTCGCAAGGTCACGAACGGCTTTTCTTACTCGCTGCTTGGTTTTGGACCAATCGGTTCCTCCCAATTTATTAAGTTTAACGTTTATTTCCGTATCTTTACCGATATATTTTGAAATGGAGTCAAGCTGTGAACAAGGAATATAAAGAACGTCCGTACCCGCGAAGCGAATTTTAATAAAATCTTTCACAACGCCTTGTTGGTCAACCTTATGAATTCCGTCATAGATACCGATACCATAGTTCGTGTGAACCACGTAGTCACCCACGTGAATATCGGAAAAGCCCTTGATTTTCTCTCCTTTTTGAAATCTGGACTTTCGTTTTTTCTTTTCGGGGCGGCGAATATTTCTAAACGAAAATACCGCTTCTTTAATATCGGGAGCATTAAATCCAAAAGGTATGGCACCGGATTGAACCACTATATTTTTGCTGATACCAAGCTCTTTTTTCAAATCTTCAGCGTGGTCTTTATCCACAGCCAAAACGGTAATATTATAGCCGTCTGCAACCAATGAAGCAGCGTCCTCTGCAAGCAATAAAGAAGTAGTAACTGAAGTTTCGTAAAGCCTTATATTTACCAATTCGTCAAGCTCGATTCCTTGCACACTGCAAGGCAAAGTTTCAAAAATGAGAGGTACTTTCATCTTAGAAACAATTTCTTCCTTATCGTAATAATAAGGTTTATTCAGAAATACAAAGCCTTCTTCAAGAAGAGTTTCCATATCCTCTTTTATACGGAAAACAAGCCCCTCCGCGTGTTCAATAACGCTTTTATAACCAAAAACACAAATAAAAGTGTTTTCATCTGCATAATCAAGAATTGAAGCAGCCTTTTTGAAATAAGCGGGGTAATATCTATCGTGCTTAGGTAAAATTTTCTGTTGGAGAAGATCTATATCCTTTGCAACTTTTCTATCTTCTTTATACGGCTCCAACTCTTCTATCAAATGATTGCAAATATCTGAAGTATATTCCTTTGCGGGAATTATACGAATTTGGTCTACGGGTTCCGTTCTTCGCTGAGTATTTATATCAAAAATGGAAACGGTATCTATTTCATCACCGTAGAATTCGATTCTATAGGGCACTTCGCTGTCGGGCGGGAAAATATCCAAAATACCGCCTCTGACGGAAAACTGGCCGTGACCTTCAACTGCGGAAAAGAACTCAAAGCCCATTGAAGCTAATTTTTCAGGCAAGCCGTCAAAATCCACCTCGTCACCGGTGCGAAGTATCAATTCCTCGTATTCACCGGGGCACATAATCGGCATTACGAGAGCGTCCGCAGTAATGATAAGGGATTCGTATTCACCTCTGCGAACTGCGGAAAGGGCTTCTATTCTTTTGTTTTCTTCAAATCGCGAAACGCTTTCAATATCTCTGAAGCTATAATCTCTTGCAGGGTAAATAAAAGACCTACCGCCGTATTGCATTATTTCCTGAACGATTCTTGCAGTATTATCGTCGGGAACTACGATAAAAGTTTTCTTTCCCAGTTCAGATGCCAACAGTAGCGGAAAATAAGCTTTCTGAGTGTCTACCCCGAAAACCGCCGCCGATTTATTATTTTTCACTGCCCTAAGCAAAGTTTGGTATTCTTCTAGGCGAGTAAGCTTTTTTATTGAGTGAGGAATCTCTTTCATATTTTTAACCGTTATAGCGGCTTAGAGCGAGGTCGAATTTTCCGTCCATTATCATTTCAGCCGCTTTGTAAATATTTTCGTATTTAGCTTCAATAAGTTTCATTTCCTCGTCGGTAAATTTACCCAAAACCCAATCAGCCAAGGGAATATTAGGATTTTCTCTATCGGAAACACCCAATTTGAAGCGGATAAAATTTTGCGAAGAAAGGTGAGCAATGATGCTTTTTATACCATTATGACCGCCGTCACTTCCCGTTTTTCTGATTCTCAATTTACCTGTGGGGAGAGAAATATCATCTTGCACTACCATTATACGCTCGGGTGGAATTTTATAGAAGCGCGCCGCTTCACCCACGGATTCCCCTGAAAGGTTCATAAAAGTCTGTGGTTTCATAAGCAAAACTTTTTTATCTCCAATGGTTGCAGTTCCGCAAAGGGCTTTGAACTTCAAACGGTCAACGGAAGCGCCCAATTTTTTTGAAATATAATCAATTGCCAAAAAGCCTGCGTTATGGCGGGTTTTTGCGTATTCAGAACCCGGATTTCCCAGACCTACGATTATATAATCCATTTCTTCTTTTCTCCTTCCAAAAAGTCTAAAAAACATAGTTAATCTCCATTCCCAAAAAAGCAAGATTGCGGCGTAAACTCATCACCCCGGGGGTTAGATTTCACGCCGTATATCTTTATATTAATTATTTTTTACCTTGGAACTGAATTCTCATTCTCATACCGTGGTCGAGAATCTTCTTACGAAGTCTCATACTTACAGGAGTAACTTCAACAAGTTCGTCGTCTGCAATGTATTCCAATGCCTGCTCAAGGCTCATTTTTCTTGGAGGAACAAGGCGAAGAGCTTCGTCTTTACCGGCGGAACGGATAGCTGTCATATGTTTTTTCTTACATACGTTAACTACTATATCGTCACTCTTGGAAGCTTCACCAACAAGCATGCCTGCGTAAACGGGAACTGCAGGGTCAATAAACATAACGCCAAGGTTCTGAATATTGAAAATACCGTAAGTTGTTGAATCACCTGTTTCGTGAGCGATAAGCGAGCCTGTATTTCTTCTGGGAATATCACCCTTATAAGGCTGGTAACTGTCGAATACCGAAGTGAGAATACCTTCACCCTTAGTATCCGTAAGGAATTCTGAACGATAGCCGAAGAGACCTCTTGTGGGAATAATAAATTCAAGCTTAATTCTGTTGCCCACAGTATTCATAGACTGCATTTCGCCTTTTCTTACGCCCATTTTTTCCATAACGGAACCCATAGCGTCTTCAGGAATATCAACAACAAGGCGTTCCATAGGTTCGCACTTTTTACCGTCAATCTCTTTAAGGAGAACACGGGGAGTACTTACCTGGAATTCGTAGCCCTCACGTCTCATATTTTCGATAAGAATTGAAAGATGCATTTCACCGCGACCGCTTACGTTAAAGGCTTCCGTGGTATCTGTTTCTTCAACGCGGAGAGATACGTCTTTAAGAAGCTCTCTGAAAAGTCTTTCGCGGAGATTTCTTGATGTGACGAATTTTCCTTCCTTGCCTGCGAAAGGGCTGTTATTTACAAGGAAAGTCATTTCCATCGTAGGCTCTGAAATTTTAACGAAAGGCAGCGGTTCAACTGCTGTGGGGGCGCAAATAGTATCACCGATATTAACGTTTTCGACACCGGAAACAGCCACAATGTCACCAACGGAAGCAGATTCAATGGGGCTTCTGCCCAAGCCGTCAAACTGATACATAGTAACGACTTTTGCTCTCAAATTGGGTCTGGACTGATGATAGTCTGCAAGAACGATTTCCTGACCCTGCTTCATAGTACCTCTTTCAATTCTGCCGATTGCTATTCTGCCCACGTAATCGTTATAGTCGATTGCGGAAACAAGCATCTGGAGAGGTTCTTCATCTTCACCCTGAGGTGGGTCGAAGTAGTTTACGATGCTTTCAAAGAGAGGTTTAAGGTCCGTTGCATTTTCATCATATGGTGAAAGGGACGCAGTACCTGCTCTTGCAGAAGCAAAAAGAACGGGAGAATCAAGCTGTTCGTCCGTTGCGTTAAGGTCAAGAAGAAGTTCAAGGACTTCGTTTACAACGTCGTCGGGACGAGCGTCCGGTCTGTCAATTTTATTAACTACGATAATAACCTTATGGTTAAGTTCTAGTGCGTGCTGAAGAACGAATCTTGTCTGAGGCATCGGCCCTTCGTAAGAGTCAACGAGAAGGATAACGCCGTCTACCATTTTAAGAATACGTTCAACCTCGCCGCCGAAGTCTGCGTGCCCGGGAGTATCAACGATATTGATTTTAACGTCGTTGTATGTTACGGCAGTATTTTTTGCAAGAATAGTAATACCTCTTTCACGTTCAAGATCGTTTGAGTCCATTACTCTATCTGCTACTACCTGATTTTCGCGGAATGCACCGCCCTGTTTAAGAAGCTCGTTGACAAGTGTTGTTTTACCGTGGTCAACGTGAGCTATAATTGCTACATTTCTGAGATTGTTGCGAATCAATGTTTATTCCTCTTCCCCTATATAGTATGTATTATAATTTGTTTTTTATTTTCTGTCAGCAAGGTCAACGTAAGGTGTTTCCTCTGCCACGCACATATATGCGGGACGGATGATTTTACCGTAACCCAAAAGTTCTTCAAGTCTGTGGGCAGACCAACCAACGATTCTCGCAATAGCGAAAAGCGGAGTATAAAGCTCTTCGGGAAGGCCCAACATTCTGTAAACCAGACCGCTGTAAAAGTCTACGTTTGCGCTGACACCTTTGTATATTTTGCGTTCTTGCGCGATAATCTGAGGCGCAAGTCTTTCTACGTTTGCGTAAAGATTATATTCATCTTCCCTACCCTTTTCTTTGGAGAGCGCTTCAACGTAACCCTTGAAGACTTTTGCTCGTGGGTCGGAAAGTGAGTAAACTGCGTGCCCCATACCGTAAATGAGACCGCTTCTGTCAAAGGCTTGTTTTCTGAGGAGTGCAAGCAAATATGCAGAAATCTCCTCGTCGTCGTTCCAGTCCTTGACGTGCTCTTTCATATCGTCAAACATTCTGATAACTTTAATATTTGCGCCGCCGTGCTTAGGCCCTTTAAGCGAGCCAAGAGCCGCAGCTATTGCGGAATAAGTATCCGTACCTGAAGATGAAACGACTCTTGTGGTAAAGGTTGAATTGTTACCACCGCCGTGTTCTGCGTGAAGAACCAAAGCAAGATCAAGAATCTTAGCCTCAAGGTCTGTGTACTTACTATCTGCGCGAAGCAAATGGAGAATATTTTCCGAAGTGGAAAGCTCAGGCAACGGAGAATGGATAAATAAGCTCTTATCGTCGTGGTAATAGCAATAGGACTGATAACCGTAAACAGAAAGAAGCGGAAAAAGCGCTATAAGCTGCAAGGACTGACGGAGAACGTTTGGAATTGAAATATCGTCAGCGTGGTCGTCATAGGAGTAAAGTGTAAGAACGCTTCTTGCAAGAGTGTTCATCATATCCTTACTGGGAGCTTTCATAATAATATCGCGCACGAAGCTTGTGGGCAGACTTCTGTATTCAGCCAAAACCTTATTAAATGATGCTAATTCTTCCTTTGTAGGGAGCTTACCCAAAAGAAGCAAATACGCCGTTTCTTCAAAGCCAAATCTGTTTTCGGAAGTAAAACCTCCAACGATTTTTTCCATATCTATACCCCTGTAATAAAGTTTACCTTCACAGGGAATCTGTTCACCGTTTATTAAGTCGTATGATTTAACATCTCCGATTTCCGTAAGACCTGCAAGTACGCCTTTACCGGAAAGATCACGGAGACCTCTCTTTACGTCAAGTTGGGCGTAAAGTTTAGGGTCGATGCAACTGTTCTCAATGCACTTGCGCGTCCACGCGTTTATCTCTTCGGTTATTATACTGAAATCTCTTGACATTATTTATTTTACCGTTTTGAACCTTTCTTTTTTTAATTACCAAATAACGCCGCCTTTGCTGCAGTTATAGTGTTTTGAAGGAGCATAGTTATGGTCATAGGACCTACCCCACCGGGGACGGGAGTTATAAGTGAAGCAATTTGGGATACTTCCGCAAAATTAACATCACCCGTAAGCTTTCCTTCTGAATTTCTGTTCATTCCCACGTCTAAAACTACTGCTCCGGGCTTGACCATATCGCCCGTTATAAATTCTGATTTACCGATTGCAACAACCAAAATGTCTGCTCTTTTGGTTACTTCAGAAAGATTTTTGGTTCTTGAGTGGCAAACTGTTACAGTGCCGTTTTCAGCCAAAAGCATTATAGCCTGAGGTTTACCTACTATATTACTTCTACCAACAACGACGCATTCTTTGCCTGAAATTTCAACGCCGCTACGCCTAATAAGCTCAACAACGCCTGCGGGAGTGCAAGGCAAAAATCTTGGATTCCCGGTCATAAGCTTACCAACGTTTTCCGGGTGGAAGCAATCCACGTCCTTTTCGGGAAGAATAGCGTTAATAACAGTATCCGGGTTAATATGCTTAGGAACAGGGCTCTGAACGAGAATTCCGTGAATATCCTTGCGGAGATTAAGGACTTCAATAAGCTCAAGAAGCTGTTTTTCCGTAGTTTCCTCAGGAAGGGTGTAAGTATCGGAATAGAAGCCAACTTCTTCACAAGCTTTCTGCTTATTTCTAACGTATATTTGTGAAGCAGGGTCGCTGCCAACGAGGACTACCGCAAGCCCGGGCTTAATGCCTTTAGCGGTGAGAGCCTCTGCTTCAGCCTTTATTTCACTTCTAATTTGAGCTGAAATAGCCTTGCCGTCAATGATTGCCATAATTATTTCTCCTCTGTATTACCGATTTTAATTGAGGTGAAGAAATCAATCTTCTTTTTCCTCTTCATTTTCAACAACCTGATTGGAAACCTCATTTTTTCCTCTATGAGCCTCTAGAGACGCCATAAAAAGGTCTGATTCATTTACAGTAATTGAAGAGTCATCGCTTTCAGTGCCATCAAAAACGTTTGTATACGAATTTTGTTTATCAATCTTTTTCTGAATAATTTTTGCGCTGATCTTTGCAATAACGCCTTTTCTAATGAGAATGAAAAGTACGATGGCTCCGATGAAAAATACCAGACCTAAAACCTGAGATACTCTGAAAACGCCAAATACTTTAAGGCTGTCCTGGCGAAGACCTTCAATGAAGGCTCTTCCCAAACCATACCATCCCATATAAAAGCAGAAAATTTCACCGTTTTCTTTTCTGATGCGTTTGATAATAAAGAGCGCAACCAAGAAACCTACTAAATTCCAAAGGGATTCATAAATAAAAGTTGGGTGAACAGGTGCTGCATCGTTGATTGACATTCCCCAAGGAAGATCTGTAACGGAACCGTAAGCTTCAGCGTTAACGAAATTGCCCCATCTACCGATAGACTGCCCGATAAAGAACCCGAAGGAAGCCAAATCAAAAAGAGCTAAAACGTTTTTCTTTTTAACCAAACAAAAAATAAGGCCCGTTAAGAATGCAGCTATTACGCCACCGTAAATGGCAAGACCACCGTTTCTGAAGTTTATCATTTCCCAAAGAGTGTTGAAGCGGTCCCACATAAAAATTACGAAATAAAGCCTTGCGCCAATAAGAGCAGCGGGAATACCCCAAAGGCAAACGTCAAGAATATCGTCTGACGTGAATCCAAATTTCTTGGATTGCCACATACAAAAGCCTATGGCAAGAACCATACCCAAAGTTATTATAATTGCATACCAATAAATATCTAAGCCCGTGCCGAAAATATTACTGATTGCAACCTTGTCTATTTCCAAGTCGAAAATGCCTAATTTATTGAAGCTGATAATATTCGTAGTATCCATAAATAAACCTCAAAATAAAATCTACTAATAATTTATTATACTACTATTTTTTGTCATCGTCAAGGTCTGAAGCAAATATTTTTCATTTGTGCCATTTTTAAGATTAAAATTTAAAAATTTTATCACGTTTTCAATTTTGTTAGATAAAGAATATTGACTTCTTACAATAAAAATGATAAAATAAAAAAGATATTTTTTATACAAATATTGTCTTCGGAGGGAAATAAATGATAAGTAAGTTTCTGAAACGAAATTGGATTTTCTACGTTTTCGGTTTTATGTTTTTGGGCCTTAACGCAATGATAAATACGCAAGTCCCCCAAGCTCTCGGTAAAGCGATAACTATGCTTGAAACAGGTGCTGCGAAATCTGCGGTGATGAACCAAGCCTTGATTATAGCTTTTATAGGAGTTGCCGCCTTCGTAACAAGGTTCATTTGGCGAACGTTTATTATAGGCACAGCCCGAAGACTTGACTGCTGGTTGAGAGAACAGCTTTACGTTAAATTTCAGCACTTGCCCATAAGCTTTTACGCAAATAAAAGCTCAGGGGATTTAATGGCATACGCAATTAACGACATTAACGCAGTAAGACTCACCTTCGGCCCTGCGCTGGCAATGTCATTTAACGGTATCGTCACTGCAACGATTTCAATCGTTACAATGGTTCTGAAGGTTGACCCTATCCTTACGGTGCTTGCCCTTCTTCCCGTACCATTTACAATAATTTACACTACCCTTACAGGCAGAATAGTTAGACGGAAATTTACTAAGGTTCAGACTCTTTTCTCCAAGCTTTCAGGTTTCGTTAACGAAAGCATTTCAGGCATAAGAATAATTAAGTCATTTGCTACGGAAGACTCCCGCCAAAAGGAATTTTCGCAAATTTCTTCAGAAATGCGTGATGCAAACATCTCATTGGTGTATACCTCTTCAATGGTAAACCCCGTCATCAAGGCAACCTTCGGCTTGAGCTATGCATTAGCGCTGATTTTCGGTGGCAAGGCGGTAATTGACGGAACCATAGACACGGGAACTCTTATTACCTTTATAGGGCTCCTCACTTTGGTTCAGAACCCAATAATTCAGCTTGGCGACATTATAAACAGAATCCAAAGAGGCTTAGCATCATACAAACGATTGAAAAATATTCACGACGAAAACTCTATTCCCGAAGAAGAATTTGAAGAAGCAAAAGAAGAATTGGTTATTGAAGGTAAAGACATTACAGTAAATAACCTCACATTTACATATCCGAATGGCGACAAACCTGCCCTCAAAAATATTTCATTCACTTTAAAAAGCGGTTCTACCCTCGGGATTGCAGGAGCTACGGGCTGCGGAAAGACAACTCTTATTGCCGCGTTATCAAAACTTTTACCGGTGGAAAGCGGTCAAATTTTCTTTGGTGATTCAGATATAAACGAAACCCACGCCGCAACGTTGAGAAAAGATATTGGCTACGTGCCGCAGGACGGATTCCTTTTTTCCGCGACGATAGCTCAGAATATCGCCTTCTGCGACGATAATCCAAACGAGGAAAAAATCAAAGCAGCGGCTGAAGAAGCTTGCATTGCAATGGATCCAAATACTTTCCCCAACGGTTTTGAAACGGAAGTAGGAGAAAGGGGAACTCACCTTTCAGGAGGTCAGAAGCAAAGAATATCTCTGGCTAGAGCTCTTTACAGGGCACCTAGGTTATTGCTTTTGGACGACACTCTTTCTGCTGTAGACACGGTAACTGAAAGAAAAATGCTGGAAAATATAAAAACACTTCAAAATTCCAAACTTTACGAAGAAAAGCCTTACAAACCCACAACGGTAATTATCAGCCACAAGCTTTCCGCAATAGAGGATTGTGATGAGATTTTATATTTAAATAACGGTGAAATCGCTGAAAGAGGAACTCATTCAGAGCTTCTGGAAAAGGACGGTCTTTATGCGGAAATGTACAAGCTTCAGCACACATCGAATTCTTTGGCAGAAAAAGAGTAAGGGGGCATAATAATTGAGTAATGAGCAGAAAAAACCCACTTTGAAAGAAGAATTCAAAGCGGTAAACAAAAAATCAAATATTATTC
This sequence comes from Clostridia bacterium, assembly GCA_017440085.1. Lineage (GTDB taxonomy): Bacteria > Bacillota > Clostridia > Oscillospirales > UBA644 > HGM12619. Next base: position 7,015 of record JAFSHW010000036.1, on the reverse strand, counting down.
GCCTGGCTTCTATGATGCGCCCTTATTTGGGAAAACTTTTGCTTTGCGCGCTTTTCGTACTCATAGTAAATGCAGCAGAGCTTTTAAAACCAATGATTGCAGAAATCGTTATTGACGATTTCTTAGCATTGGGAATCGTTGAAAAAGAAAATATGTCCGTAGCCATTTTAGGTATGATATATTTTGCCGTAATTGCCGTCGGTTCAGCATTTGGCATTGCTCAAGCAAGACTTATAACAAGAATCTCTCAGAAAATTCTTGACAGTATGAGAAATAAGGTTTTTGATAAAATCCTTCATTTATCCACAAGTAAATTGGATAAATTCGGCACAGGAAGACTTATAACAAGAGCCACAAACGACGTTGAAACAGTCAACGAATTTTACAGCGACGTTTTCCTCAGTCTTTTCAGAGACGTTTTTCTTCTCATAGGTATCCTAGTTATGATGCTTATTATTGACTGGAAATTGGCATTGGTAGCATTTACGGGAATTCCTTTTATAGTAGCGCTGACGTTTTCAATAAAAAAGCGAATAAAGGAAAACTTTAAAAAAGTTAAAATAACCACGGGCAAAATAAACGGATTCTTCTCAGAAAATATTTTGGGTATGAGAATCGTTCAAGTTTTTAACGGTTTGAAATCCAAGCTAAAAGAATTCAGACAGTTAAATGACGAATACTTCAAGGGAACTATGACCCAAGTAATGCTCCACAGTTTCCTCCGACCCACAATGGAAATGATAAACGAAATGGTAATCGCCCTGCTTGTTGCCTACGCTTATAACGGTATCAGCGGTGGAGCTTTACAGGTTGGTGTGCTTTACGCATTCACGAACTACACCAAGCAATTTTTCGCGCCCATAAACGATTTGGCAGAAAAATATTCCACAGTTCAATCGGCATTCGTTTCCACCGATAGAATTTACGAGCTTTTGGACGATAACGAAACTGAGGACACTTACGAAGGCAGAAATGACGTTGATATTCAAGGCGAAATTGAATTTAAAGACGTTTGGTTTTCTTATGACGATGAAAACTGGGTACTTAAAGGCGTTTCATTCGTGATTCCCAAAGGCGCAAGAGCAGCTTTTGTTGGGACTACAGGCGCAGGAAAAACTACTATAATAAACCTCATAACAAGGAACTACACGCCTCAAAAAGGTGAGATACTCATTGACGGCATAAACGTAAAAGAAATCAGCTTGCATACGCTCAGGTCAAAGGTTTCAGCAGTTCTTCAGGACGTTTTCCTATTTACAGGTAACGTTCGCGAGAACCTTGAAATGGGAACTGAAAAAAGCGACGAGCAGTTAGAAAAAGCTATGCTTGCAGCTCAGACAAAAGACTTTCTTTCCGAAGCAAACGGACTTGAAACTGCAGTTACGGAGCAAGGCTTGAATTTCTCCACAGGTGAACGTCAGCTTCTTTCCTTTGCAAGAGCTATTGCCTCAGAGCCATCGGTACTTATTCTGGATGAGGCTACCGCCCACATTGACACAGGGACCGAAGTCAAAGTTCAAAAGGCAATTAACGAAATGGCTAAGGGAAGAACTATGATCTACATTGCCCACAGACTTTCCACAATCAGAGAAAGCAACGTGATTTTCGTTATCAAAGACGGTCAAATTGCTGAAAGAGGAAACCACGAAGAGCTTGTAGCCCTGGGCGGAGAATACGCATCCCTCTTAAAACATAACGCATAAAAACCGAAACTTCCCTAAACGAATAATTTAGGGAAGTTTTAATGTTTTTATAAATAATCACTTGACAAAAAATATAGCCTCTGATATAATTAAACTATAAATCATTTTCACAAGAGGGATTTCTATGAAAAAATTATTAATTAAAACTTATTTTATGATTCTTTCCTGCATATTGGCATTATCAACCATAACATCTTGCGCAGGAAACGGTTTTGAAATTATGGATTTTTTAAGCGACACTGAAACTGCTCCGTATGAATTTGTAACTTTAAAAAAGGAAGAGGGCAAAGATTTTGTAATACTTAATCTTTCCGACACTCAAATGACAGATGCGGAATGGAATGATGGTGAAATGTCAAGAGAAATTCTTGAATATACCATAGATGAGCTTATTAAAAAAACTCAGCCTGACCTTATCACTATAAGCGGCGACGTTGCTTGGTCCACAGAAATGCTTTCTTACGAAAAGCTTGCAGATTTGCTTGAAAGTTACGGAATCCCTTGGTCTGTGGTTTGGGGAAACCACGATAATGAAAGCGGACTTGATAGAGTCGATGAAATTGAAGAACTTTATTTAGGCTACGAAAATTGCATTTATTTTGAAGGAGCACCTGAACTTGGAAGCGGAAATTTCGTTATTCAAATAGAAGAAAAAGGAAAGCCTGTAACTGGTGTAATAATGATGGATACTCACGACCACGATTGGTATATTCTCGGAGAAGGAGAAAGAGTTTCAGGCTATTCAAAATGGTATGACGAACAAAAACTTTGGTACATAGACACTGTGAAGTATATGGAATCTTGTGGTTATAAAGACTCAATGATTATTCAGCATATTCCCATTTACGCATACAAATATGCTTTTAACGAAGCCTTCAAAGCAGATATTGACCCTAGTTCAATAACTTGGGAACAAAGCTATGAAGACGAATATTGGAATGAAGGATATAAAGATTCATACGGTGTTCGCTATGAATCTGGAGGCTTCCCTCCCGTAGAAGACGGTGTTTTGGACCTTCTTATAAAACAAAACCACACAAAATATATGATTTCAGGTCACGACCACGTAAACAACTTCGTTATCAATTACAAAGGCATAAAACTCGTTTATGCCCTCAAAACCGGTATGGGGTGCTATTGGGAACAATCTCTTAACGGTGGCACTGTTATAAAAATTAACTCTGAAGGTATTTACGACCTCCACCACGAATACGTAAATGTTGACCACATCGTAGAAGCTCATTCAAGCAACGAAGAATAATCCTATTGACAAATTAACAAAAAAATGGTATTATTATGGTAAGTAATAATACCGTTTTTTATTTAAGGAGAGCTTATGAAAAAAGTTACCACAGCGTTATTTTTAATTTTATTCACCGTATTTACCGCTTCTTGCGCAAATGAAGCCCCACAGCTTACTGATTTTCTTGAATACAAAGTAGATTTTTCAAAAGAATTTATAGTGGTAGAAAAGAAGCCTGACGAGGCTTTTACCGTTTTAAACTTATCTGACTCTCAATTAACTTCTGCAGAATGGCACGAAGGAACAGTTACAAGGGACGTAATAATCTACACGCTAAACGAACTTATAAACAGAATTGACCCGGATATGATCACTCTCAGCGGAGACCTTGCCTGGGCTGAAGAAATAGGCTCTTACAGGAATCTTGCGGAGATTTTGGACGGCTACGGAATCCCCTGGGCTCCCGTTTGGGGCAACCACGATAACGAAAAAGATTTCGGAGCTGTTGACAGGGTTGAAATGCTATATTCTGCTTACAAAAATTGCATTTATCAAGCAGGAGACCCTAATTTGGGAAACGGCAATTACATAATTTCCATTCAAGAAAACGGAGCTCCCATAACTGGGATTTTTATGGTAGATTCGCATAACACCAGCACATATATAGGTCCTGACGGTGTTAAATTCTCCGGATATTCAACCCTTAATGACGACCAAAGAAGCTGGTACGGCTACGGAGTTGAAAATATGAAAGACCTTGGCTACAAAGATTCAATGATTATTATGCACATTCCAATCTTCGCCTACAAAACCGCTTTTGAGGAAGCCTTTAACAGCGAATACGACCCTATGCTCATAACTTGGGAAGAAAGCAGCGACGATAAATACTGGAATGAAGGCTACGAAAGCTCATTCGGCGTGCATTATAAACCAAGCGGAACTCCACCCGTTGATGACGGAATGTTTGAGCTGATAAAGAATCACGGACACACATCATTGGTTTTGGCAGGCCACGACCATACTAACAACTTCGTTATCAATTACAAAGGAATCACCCTTGCGCAAGCACTCCACTTAGGTATGGGTAGCTATTGGCACCAAAGCCTTAACGGCGGCACGGTTATCAAAATAAACTCTGACGGAATTTATGACATTTACCACGAATACGTAAACGTTGACCACATCGTTGCGAAATACGAAGAGTAAACGAATATAGAAAAAGACCTCCTGCGGGAGGTCTTCTTTAGTAATAAAAATGAGAATCAAGGTTTAGTTTAGACTTTTACACCCCATACACAAAGCGGCATTCTTTCATTCGGAACGGTAAGTTTACCATCTTTTACAATCTCTTCCAACAAAAATGCTGAGACATCAAGTCTGTGGTGGATCTTAGCAATATCTCGGCATTGTTTTTTTACAGATTCAGGTGCATGTTCTGCAAGAATTTTTTCGGCTTTATCAGAAATATCAATCATACAATTTGCCACTTCTTCAATTATATCCGATAGTATCTCACAAATCTGATCGAATGACTTTTTATTAAATACAGGGAAATTGGCAGAAAGTTTATTATCTGAACAAAGAATGAATTTGTTTTCAATCAACCACGGGAGTGCAGGATTGTTTTTATCAGCATTTTTATTAAGAACCGCATCCCATATTGCTTTTGCTTTGTTACGGAAGTCGTAATGATCATATATTTGCGCTTGTTTTATTACTTTATAATTTTCTGCCGAGAACCAAACCGTACCGCTTTCATTCCAGGTTTCCAATGAAACACCATTAAAATGATGGTTTATATAATCATTGTCGTACCCGAAAATCCAACCATTACCACCTAACGCAAGTTTGTTTGGGGTGCCAAGAGGTGATTTTTCACTTGCCAAAAGGAATCCTCTGACAAATGCGATGTTCAAGATTCCAAATAATAGTCTGTTGTCATCGTAATCGTTTCCCTTGAAATCTAGTGTGCGAATTATGGGCAAACGTTTTGATACTTTATCAAATATTGAATTCACAATATCTGAATATATCGAAGAGGTGTTTTTTACAAATTCTTTTTCATACGCATCCGTAATGATTACAATATTAGTCTGATACTTGTTCCCTGTTCTTTTCAGCACTCCTGCAGCTTCCAAAATTTCAATTTCTTCCTCAAGATAAGGCATTGAAACACCAAGTTCCATAGAAAGTGCCTCTGCTGTCATAGATTCATAATATGCGGCAAGTACAATAGAACCGGGCAATTTTCTTTTGAATAAATCATTATATTTGTTCCAGTCACCCCAAAAATCAAGTCTGAATGTTCCGGGGTTGTAGCTTTTCTCTCCAAGTGTTCTTGTCATACCGATACCTTCTTTCAATAATTTGCGAGTTTTGAACAAATGGTATTTTACCATTTCAACACTTATGTTTTGTTCTTTTGCGATTTGAGAACAACATTTGTTATCGACATAATAAGCAACACATACTTCCCTATGTATTTTCTTCAAAAGAGAAAGTTCACGGCGAAGTAGATATATCTCCTCACTCTCAGTTTCCTTTTGTATGTATTCCTGCTCTGGAGATAAATCATACACACCTATATTTTCTTCTGTAAATTCTACGGATTGCGCAGCAAGACCGCTTTTACGGATAAAGCGTCTGAACGTATTTTCTGCAATTTTCCAAGCGAAACCCCAAAAGGCTTCTTCATTTTGAAGATTTCGTGCCGAAACGATGATCTCATATACGATTTCTGATGCAAGATCATCCACTTTATCTTTATCATAAAGTTTAGAAAAAGCGTAACCGTAGATTGCGGTCAGATTTTCAGATAGCAATTCAAATGCTCTTTTGTCGGTCATAGTTGTTCTCCTGTACTTTGAAAGCTTTCACTTATATAGTGTCAGAAAGAGTGTATCGGTTAATTGTTTTTTATTTTTAAATAATTATATCATAAATTTGTGAATTAGTCCATGACAAAAACGCTAAGGGTTATTTTTTTTTGAAAAGTTTAAATGTCAAGAAAAGAGCTTCATCTTCCACAGGAAGCGCTCACAAACGCACGATCTTGTCGTCCCTGCAGGTTCAATATAAAGCATAAAAGACATACCATAAGGAATGTCTAATCTTGATCAAGGACTCGCCTTTTCTGCGGAAAAGAGCGGGGTCGGCTCTGACGTTCCACCGGAACGTCATTCACTTCCGACCCTTCTCGTCCCCGATGGCTCTATATAAAGAATAACAGACATACCATGCGGTATGTCTGTTATTCTTGGTGGACCATCAGGGACTCGAACCCCGGACCAACCGGTTATGAGCCGGTAGCTCTAACCAACTGAGCTAATGGTCCAAATTATGAGCGGGGATTGGATTTCTTTTGTGAAGCGCAATGAAATTACACGTATTTCCGTATATCTTCCACCTTTTCTCGCTTCCGGAATCCCTTCCGCTGGTATATTAACCTGCAGCATACTAATTTATGCTTGCAGTGTGTTTGCTTGGTGACCCGTGGGAGGGTCGAACTCCCGATTGCGGCGTGAGAGGCCACCGTCTTGACCGCTTGACCAACGGGCCGTAATCTTTTTGTTGGCATTTCCCTATTTTTCCAAGTCGTCTCCAACTAAGTATTTTCGGCATCTTTGGGCTTAACTACCGTGTTCGGAATGGGAACGGGTGGTACCCCAACATTATCTACACCAACTATTTTATTCTGTATTTTTGCTTCCCAGAACCTCTCTCACAGATTCTTTCACATATAGAAAAAAAAGGAGAGTCGGCATCGTCTTATTTTCCCGGGCCGTCTCCAGCCAAGTATTTTCAGCACCCGCGAGCTTAACTACCGTGTTCGGAATGGGAACGGGTGGATCCTCGCCGTCATAGACACCGACTATTCCTTTTTCTCTGAAGGTTGTACCTTCAAAACTGAATAACTTCCTTATATAATCTTCCTCTGCTTTAAATCTCACGAAAAAACTCTTCAAGTCAAATTCTTCTATCTTTTCCAAACAACCTGAACTCTCTCAGGTTAAGCCCTCGACCTATTAGTACCAGTCAACTGAATATGTCACCATACTTACATCTCTGG